>NZ_JBFUIB010000001.1:0-227872 GCF_056402095.1 Peribacillus sp. P4_C12 | reverse complement strand
AAATACATCCCATTCTTCTTTTTGATAGTGAAAAAATAGGTGGCCTCCGGAAATTTCTCTTTGAAAAAGCGATGATGGATTTCCCCTTCTACAAGGATTTCCTTCCCATTAAAATCAATCGAATGAATATGATTGGGAATATCATAAACCGTATTGATTTTATGTTTATAGCCCGCACGTAAAAAAGCGGAATTTTCTTTGCTCTTACTCAAAAGAAACATAAAGTCTTTCGATTCAAAAAATGAATTTGAATGATCAACCTGAAAATCTTCGTTTAAGTTAAGGCTAGATGATTTCCCCTCTACAACGACAAACAAATCATAATTCCTTTTTTTCTTTTCTAGCTGAATGTCAACTTTATTAATTGTAAATATATAAAGATTATGGTTTGCATTCTTTTCCATCATCTGTCCTGTTTCCTGAAACACTTTTTCTTTCTTCCTATTATAAAACTCAAGTAATACGGTTGTTTTCTTAGGCTTTGGAACAGATTCTTTGGTAATACTCACATAAAACTCAACCTGATTAGGATGATCTAATACCTTCGTTAAGTAAGCTTCTGGTGGAATATCCGGAATAGCTTGACTCATATTTTATCCTTTATTTTACTCAAATAGGAATTGAACACGTGAAAACACCCTTCCATTCTAATAATATTCGATACATACTAGTTTAACGCCTACTATGGAAGGTTATACCTTACCAAAACAATATAAAAAACCTCCATACGTATTAGTAAATACGGTATGGAGGCAGTAAACATATTTATTGGGCTTTGCATAGAGAATAATAATCTAGTATTCTATGCACTAAAGCAATTATGGTTTGTTTTTAAAATTTAGCATCTTCAACAAAGGTTGATAATCCGAATTGACCAGCCCAATTTTTTCCACAAAAATTTCTATAATCAATAAGAGGCCAGCTACAAGAATCAAAGCTCCCCACATTGTTGCAAATGAAAAGATTATGGCAGCTAAACCAAAGCAAGCAGCTAAAGCGTAAATAAGAAGTACAGTCTGCTTATGAGTAAATCCTAGGTTTAACAAGCAGTGATGTAAATGTGATTTGTCAGCAGCTGATATCGGTTGTTTATTTACAATCCTGCGGATAATCGCAAAAAATGTATCCGAAATAGGAACCCCTAAAATGATAATCGGTACAATTAAGGAAATCATCGTAACGTTTTTAAATCCAAGCAGGGACAGAACTGCGATGATGTAACCTAGGAACAATGCTCCTGTATCTCCCATAAAAATCTTTGCAGGATGGAAATTATATTTCAAAAAGCCAAGGGTACTTCCAATCACAGTCAATGCAACCATCGCTACAAATATATCCCCTTTAATAAGGGCCATCGTAGCAATCGTCACTAATGCAATTGTGGAGACTCCACCCGCAAGACCATCTAGGCCATCTATTAAATTAATGGCATTAATAATCGCTACAATCCACAAAATGGTAATAGGGATACTGAAAATGCCAAACTGAAGTGTGTCGGTAAAAAATGGTAAGTTGATAAATTCAACTTCAAGACCGCCCCATAACACGATAATGAGAGCAGCTAAAATCTGTCCCAAAAACTTGGGTGCAGCTCTTAATTCATATATATCATCCGCCATCCCAATTAATATGATGACAAGAGCACCTACTAGCAGAGGCAATTGCTCCCAAAAGTCATTCGTAAAAATTAAGAATGTAATGAAAAAACTCAAAAATATAGCTAAACCGCCCATGCGCGGCATAATTTTAATATGCACTTTTCGCTCATTTGGTTTATCGGTAGCCCCTAATTTAACGGCCAATTTTCCGACAAAAGGAGTCAAAAAAATGGACAATAAAAATGCTACCAACAAGGCCCCTATTAACATCAAGAACCACCTCTATTCAACATAAATCTAATACCCTTAACAATCAATAAGAAAACGTATTTATAATAACTTATTTATTTTTTCATCCTCAAATAAACATTATATACGTTTTCGGCTAAAATCTCTATAGAAAAGTTGTTTTTTGCAAATTTTTGTAAATCTGTCCCTAACCTTGTCAGGTTTCCGGATTTTTTTAATTCTACTGCTTTACAGATAGCCCTTTTCAATTGGGTTACATGCCCAATCTCTGTTATCCAGCCAAATTTCTCATCCGGAATTAATTCTTTCACACCGCCAACATCACTTGTAATCGCAGGCAAACCTGCCCTTGCCCCTTCAAGTAAAACAAGTGGGAAACTCTCGCTTAAAGACGTTAACAATGTGACATCAGCCAAGGGATAGAGCTTCTCTATATCTTTACGATACCCTAAAAAGAACACGTGATTAGTTAAATTTTTTTCCAAAACCATCTTTTCTAAAGCCAGTCTTCTGCTTCCCTCACCCACAAGCAACAGCTTTACATGGGGAAACTCCGATATCACTTGACTTAATGCCTCTAAGGCAAATTCATGGCCTTTTACAGGTTCAAGCCTAGCAGGCATAATAATAACAAAATCATCAGCCACAAACCCAAAGTCTTCTCTTTGAAAGGGTTCCTCTAATTTCTTTTCAAAGTTAATACCATTTAAAATCTTGGTGATCTTGGTTGAGGGAATCCCTTGACTAATTAAGTCTTGCTTAAATCGATCTGAAACCGCCAGTATATGATCAGTATGCTGAAATGACTTTAAATGCAAGCTCGTAAATAGTTTCCCTTTTACACCCATACCTAAAAAATCATGCTGAGGGGAACTGTGGACAGTAAGAACCCAGGGGCGTTTTACGAGACGTTTTAATAAAGCTCCATAAATATTCGCACGCGGACCATGAGTGTGGATGATCTCTATATTATTTAGACGGATAAAGTCCCGTAAAGGTTTCAATATCGAAAGGTCATACTTAGAATGTTGCTTGAAAATTTCAGTTTGAATCCCAGATGCCACAGCCTGCCGGTACAGAGCACCTTTTTCAAACACGCCAAGAAGGCATTCCTCTTTATTTAGTTGGTTAAGTAAGGACAGAATATGAAACATACCGCCGCCAGTTTCATTACCAGCGTTTAAGTGCATGATTTTCACCTAGTTCACTCCTTATGTTTAGGAACGCTGTAACCTCTTCCTTTTCCTTCTAACCTTTAATACGAATTTTGGCAGCACAAGCATCCGTTTCCATCGGGAAGGCTGTTGGATTAGTCGGTACAACCATTCAAGACGCACCCTCTGCCATATGTCAGGAGCGCGGTTCACCTTTCCTGCGAGAACATCAAAGCTCCCTCCAACTCCCATAAAAAACCCCTTTTTAAATAAGGGATAGTGCATAGAAACCCACTTTTCCTGCCTAGGGAAGCCCAAGGCTGTCAAAATAATGTCGGGTTCGAGTTCCGCTATGGACTTTGCCAAGTACTCGTCCTTGATATCAATGTAGCCATGGTTGTATCCTACGAGTTCGATACCCGGATATTTCTCTTGAACCTTTAAGGCAGCTGTTTCAATCACAGCTTCTTCCGCTCCAAGCAGATATACCTTTAGAGCCTGCTCATCAGCAATCCGAAATAGTTCATTCATCAAATCGAACCCAGTAATCCGCTCCTGTAATGGTTGGTTCAGCCATTTTGAGGCCATAATAATACCAACGCCATCCGGTGTAATGTAATCAGCCGATGTAATGATGTCCTTATAATCCTGATGTTCATTTGCATACTCAACAATTTCAGGATTTGCCGTAACGACAAACGTTTTTTCTTGATTCATTAATCTTGGGTAAATCACCTGATTTATAAATTCATCCATAGTGCTATCAATAAATGGTATGGACAATATCTCCACATATTTCTCAGTCATATCTCTTCAGCCTTTCATATGTACTATACATCTATAGGGTCGGGTATTATTCAAGAATTTTTTTCATACAAATCATATAAAGTAATTTTGATTCAAAGGTGGTTGAACAATTGAAGCTTCTTGAAAAACTTTCGTTACCCATTTTAATTGTGTGCCTGCTCTTTTCAATAGCAGTACCTCACCCTATCGTCGGCTACACTGCGACGGCATTGATGCTTATTTTTATCGTTATAAATAAAAAAAACCTGCTATTAATTCTATTCATTTACTTCCCAGCCCGTCCCTTATTTATGGAACTGAATAGCGGCTTAACCTATACAGGAGACCTGATTATCCTTTTCCTATTTATTTCTTTGCTTATTGAAAAGTTTAAGAAGAAAGAATGGTCAACTGCGAAGTATCATTTTACTTTACCATTCTGGCTGTATTGTTTAGTTGGTGTTGTTGCCGCGCTCTTAACAGGGGTGGGGCTCATTCCAATTCTGTTTGAACTACGAGCTATACTTGTGACTTTCTTGCTTCTCTATATTATCGGTGAATTAAATCTAGAAAGAAAGGATATCTTTCGCTTTTTGAAGGTAACTCTACTATTTACAATCGTCCTTTGCCTTCACGGCTTATTGGAGAAAATCTTTTCTCGTTCTATTTTTCTGCCTCAGGCTTGGGAAATGTGGACTCTTTCCTCAACAAATCGAATGAGGATTTATGGTGCAGCTGCCAATCCTAATGTCTTTGCTTTATTTTTAAGCATCCAGTTGTTTTTTAGCTTCTTCCTCTTTCAAGCGTTAAAGAAATATAAGTTCTCGGTCTTTCTAGCATCCAGCTTAATGTTCGGAACTTTACTGCTCACCTATTCACGGGGGACGATGATCGCTTTCGGAATCGCAACGCTTGTCTTTACCATCTGGACTAAAAATAAAACATTTTTTAAATTTGCTTTAGGGTCATTTGTTTGCGGCCTGTTTCTCATATATTACCCGGTTCTATTCACTTCAAGCAAAGTGGAGCTTTCAGCTTCAGTTCCAATGGAAAATATGAGGATTGGCAGTACTCCTATTGCCGAACGCGAACATGCCCTCTCCGATCGATTCTCTGACATGTTCTCTGATAAGACTCTTCACCAAAGTACAGAATGGGGCCGGTTATTTGTTGTTTTTAAAGGGCTTGAAATTTTTATGGATCATCCAATAGCTGGTACGGGTCTTGCTACATTTGGGGATTCGGCCACTCTTTCCTTCCCCTCACCGATTTATCAGGAATACCAGATTGGTGAAAGGATGTATACTGATAATCAATACATTCAGATTCTTGTCCAAACAGGGTTGCTCGGTTTTTTATCAGTTTTCGTATTTATTCTTTTAACCTTTCGTAAAATCATTAAAACAAGCAATGGTACTACAGCAGTCTTCACTATCTGCTTAATGCTAGCAGCGTTAATAGCAGGACTTTTTTACAATATTCTTGAGGATAAAACGTTTACCCTTATTTTTTATAGTTGTTTAGGATTTTGTTTACAAAAGGACATCTTTTTAAAGGAATGAACATATGCCTACTCTTTCACATGTTGTTAAATCGGTTGGGCTCGTCACTATCATTGCAGCCGTTGGAAAAGTCCTTGGCTTCGGCAGGGAATCAATCATTGCCGCCTATTTCGGAGCATCATCAACGGCAGACATCTTTTTCGTGGCGAGCCTAATTCCCACTATTCTTTTTACAGCTCTCGGCAGCGGTCTTCAGGCCGGTGTCATTCCTATTTACCTGGAGAAAAAAGCGGAAAATCCAAGGAAAGCTGATGAATTCATCAGCGTTTTAGGTTCCTTTTTTACGCTAGTAGCCGTCGTAATGACCATTGTCTGCCTGTTTTTCACAAAGCCGCTCGTTATGATGGTGGCCCCTGGTTTTTCAGGTTCCGAACTTGCTTTAACAGAGGTTCTAACCAGAATTATGCTGCCGAGTTTACTTTTTTTCACGCTTGCATACATGGCGACTGGAGTCTTGAATGCGAATCAGCGTTTTCTACTCCCAGCTTTTACTTCAACAGCCCAAAACATAGTCATTATTGTAGCCACCGTATTATTCGCTGCTCCCTTTGGGGTGAAAGGATTGGCCTGGGGATTTGTGTTTGGTGCCGCCAGCCAATTTATCATTCAATATCCGTCATTGAAAAAATACCAGATCCGTCCGATTTTTTCCTTTCGTCCTTACAAACAGCAAATTAATAATACGCTTATCACCTTTTATCCTATTATCATCGCGGCATTGGCCATCCAATTAAATAGTGTCGTCGACCGGATTATTGCCACCTCGCTCGAGACTGGAAGTGTATCGGCCCTGAACTATGCGAATCGGCTATTGTGGTTGCCACTAAGCATTGTCCTCACACCGCTGATTACCGTTTTATATCCATCGATTGTGGAACGCGCTATTGAAGGATATCAATCTTTCCTTACTTTAACCTTAAAAGGATTGAAGTCCCTTTTATTCTTAGCCGTTCCTTTTATGATTGTCATGTTGATCAGTGGAAACAGCTTAATCGCTCTGGCTTTTCAACGCGGTGCCTTTGATGCGTCTGCTACAGAAACAACTTATGCAGCATTTTTCTTTTATTCAGCTTGTCTCCCGTTTTTTGCACTACGAGATTATTTGATGAACGCCTTTTATGCCTTAAAAAAAACGAAAGTAGCTATGTATTCCTGCCTGATTGCTGTTTTACTAAATGTCCTGCTCAGCTGGGGACTTTCACGTTTTCTCGGTGTCGGCGGAATCGCCTTAGCCTCAGGTATATCCATGTTCCTGCAGTCTCTTTTCCTATTCAGCTTCTTGTGGCTAAAAACCCAAAAAAGTGACAAAGCTGTATTTACTGATGTTTTTCAAGAAAGCAGCAAACTAATCATCATCGGAGCTATCATCTATGGACTCGCTTTATGGATCCATCCTATTACGCTAAAGTTCCACATTTTTGTGGAATTAGTTATCGTCTCCCTTATGGTATTCGGGTTATATATCCTATTTTCTATGCTTTTTAAAGTAAGTAGTCTACAAGCATTGAGGAAGATTAGATCAAAGTAGTCATTTAAAAGAACGGAGTGCGGATATGAATATTTTAATTACAACGATATTTTCCTACCCTCATGAAGGGGGTCTATCAAGTCATATCACCACATTAAAAAAGGGATTGAAGTCACGAGGTCATAGCGTGGACATTTTATCTTTCTCACAATTACCCTCATTCAAGAAAAAGTTGCTCGCCCAGGCTCCAGGTTTTTTATTAAATAAAGTAAAACACGGGAGCGGGCAGCTGTTCAATGACAGACAACGTCTGAAGTTATTGACCTCTTCTATTAAAAGTTTGAAAAAAAAGTATGATGTCATTAATGCACAGGATATTTTCGCAACGCTTGCCTCCATTGAATCAGGAATCCCAACGGTGGAAACAGTCCATGGGTATTATTCATTTGAGGCGGTTAGCAGGGGGGCCATTTCCCCTGACAGTATGGAAGATTTAATCATTCGTGATTTTGAAAGAAAAGCCTATCAGTCTGTTGCAAAAGTCGTGACCGTCGATCGCCGAATTAAAGACTATATTAAACATTTAGCACATATCGAAGCGGAAACAATTAAGAATTTCATTGACGTGGCTGCTTTCAAACCCGAAACCACCGACCGGAATGAAACTCGACAAGTCTTTCAAATCCCCTTACATAAAAAGATGCTCTTTGTTCCTAGAAGAATGACAGAAAAAAACGGCGTTATTTATCCGATAAAGGCTCTTCCCGAGGTACTGAAAAATCATCATGACACTGTATTAGTCTATGCCGGGACAGGAGAACAGCAAGCCCAACTTGAAGAAACGATAGCCAAGCTCAAATTAACAGATTCAGTACTATTCCTAGGTTCAGTGCCTTTCGAAAAAATGCAAAACCTGTATGGTGCTTCAGATATCGTACTCATCCCAAGCGTTCATTCTCATGGGGTAGAAGAAGCGACCTCCATATCTGCGTTAGAAGCGATGAGTTCCGGCTCACCTGTTATTGCAAGTGCAGTCGGAGGCCTCAAGGAAATTCTCTCTGATGGAGAAGATGGTTTGCTCGTGGAGGAGAAAAACATCAAAGCACTATCTCAAGCCATCTCTTCTCTGCTTAGTGACCCAATACGAGCTGCAAAACTAGCCGAAAAGGCAAGATATAAAATTGAAAATGAGTATTCACATCTAGCCGCAGCCGAGCGGTTTGAGAAGGCTTACCAAGAAGTGCTGAATTCAAAAACAGGCAGACCCAATACTTGAGTCTGCCTGTCACTTTTATACCGTTGTAGAACTACGCTTGTTCATTTGATCTTCGCGGTATTTTTTCTGTTCTTTTTTAGACATTGCTTTATATTCTTTCAAGAATGCTTCATATTGCGGCATAACTTCCTCGATGGGGCCGTACGCTTTTACTTCTCCATATTCAAGCCATAACGCCTTTTGACAGAATTTCTTCATCTGACCGATTGAATGGCTGACGAAGAACATCGTTTTGCCTCTTTCCTTAAATTCATTCATCTTCTCTAAACACTTTTCAGCAAAGTTTTTATCCCCAACTGATAAGGCTTCATCAATAATCAGGATATCTGGATCGATATGAACGGAAATGGCAAATCCAAGCCTTGACTTCATCCCGCTTGAATAAGATTTCACCGGTTGGTTAATGAACTTACCAAGCTCTGAAAACTCAATGATTTCAGGTTCTAGTTCGCGAATCTGCTTTTTATCGAATCCGAGCATCAACATTTTCAATTCGATATTTTCTCTACCTGTCAATTGATTGTTAAGACCTGATGAAACAGCGATTAATGCTGTTTTCCCGTTAGCTTGGACATTTCCATCCGTGGGCGGGATAATACCAGCAATAATGTTGGACAATGTGGATTTCCCGGAACCATTGACCCCGACAAATCCGATTACATCTCCCTTTTCCGCTTCAAAGCTTACATTTCTAAGGGCATAATACTCTTCTCCATAGCTTTTAGGCAAAAGAAGATCCATCAATTTTTCTGAGTTTTTATTATATAATTTATATTTTTTCGTTACGTTTTTGACAACTACCGATTTTTCCATCTATTCTCACTTCCAGTTTACTTAAAGTCAACAAAGCGATCTCTAAATCTAACATGCAGCGAGGAACCTATCAAAAATAAGACGATTACGACTGCCCAGAAATAAAGCGTATATTCCCAATTCACTATTAGGTACCATGATTCCCCCAATAACGAAGCTCGATACCCTTCAACAATATAATATAGAGGATTTAGCTTCATGATATTAACGATTACTGGATGATCTTTAGCATCTAATACCCAAAGGATTGGTGTTAAATAAAACAAGACTTTCATTAAAGACAGTATTATATTGTGAACATCACGAATAATGGTTGATAAGGTGGAAGAAATTAATCCAAATGAAAATAACAGAGCCACTGTCGCAACAATATAGTAAGGCAGTTGTATGATGTAAAACGTCGGGAGATAACCACCCGTAAACGCTAAAAGTATGATGATGATACCAAGCAGCATGAGATGTTGATACAACTTAGCAAAAATAACATAAGAAGGAATAACACTCATTGGAAAACTCATCTTGGACACCATATTCATCCGGGAATAGACAGATTTAGACGTCTGGGTTATTGTCGGATTCACAAAGAACCAAACAACGATCCCTGCCATCAGCCATGGAAGGAACTCCTCGCCACGATTAACCATTATAAACCCGAATACAAACCAATAAATCGAAATTTGAATCATCGGATTGATGATTTCCCACAGGATTCCTAGGTAGTTACTGCTGTTAGCGCTTTTCATCTCGTAAGCAGACAAACGTCTTATCAAATAAAAATTGTTGATTTGTTCTTTTAAAACGGTCAAAGCTGAACTCATATATTACACAGACCTTCCTAAAAACACTTTTTCTACGACACGACGCGAAGCATGGCCATCCTCGAGCGCACAAAACTTCTCATGAAATTGATTAGATCCTACAACATTTCCAAACTCCATAGCCTTGATGCTATCAATGACCTCATCAGACGTTTTTACTAACGAACCTGGTGCCATCGCTTCAAAATCAAAGTAAAACCCGCGAAGCCTGTCCCTGTAATTTTCAATATCATATACATAGAACAACATCGGACGCTTTAAATTTGCGTAATCAAAGAAAACTGATGAATAATCAGTTATTAATAAATCTGAAATAAGATACAAATGATTGATATCTTCATAGCTGGATAAATTGTAGACAAAACCTTGATAAGCAGATACATCCAAGTTCTCAGAAATTAAATAATGTAGACGGAGCAAAATAACATACTCATCCCCTAATTCCTGTTTCATTTGATCCAAATCCAGTTTTATTTCAAACTTATATTTTCCCTTGCTATAAAACTCATCGTCTCTCCACGTAGGGGCATATAAAATAACCTTTTTCTCTAATGGTATACCCAACTTCCGTTTCAATGAGTCGATTGTATCACGATTATTCCCATTGTACAGCAAATCATTACGCGGATAACCCGTTTCCAGTATTTTAGAAGGTTCAACTTGAAAGGCACGAGCAAAAATTTCACTTGAATAAGCATTCGGAGAAATTAAATAATCCCATTTACTTGATTCGGCATGGAAATTTTCTTTATAACTTTCCGTTGTCGTTCCAGGCATATGAACTTCCTTCATATCTGAGGCAAGTTTCTTCAAAGGAGTTCCATGCCACGTTTGCAAATAAACCGTGTGATTCGGCTTTGGAATCCAAAGCGGTAACCTGCTGTTCGTTACCCAGTAACGAGCGCGTGTCATTTTAAGTAGCCAACTAAGTGAAAAACGTTTGAGATAAGGAATACCTGCCTCATCAAATTGAGCAGTATACCTTTTATCTACACTCCAATACATTTTATATTCAGAATGGTGACACTGCAAGTATTCATATATTGCACGAGGATTACAACTGTATTGCTTCCCTAAAAAACTTTCAAAAATAACAAGCTTTTTATCGACCGGAAGCACTTTCGCTGCTATGCCAAAAATGAATTTATAGGCGCTTGTGAGCAATGCTTTCCCATTTGTTACTATTGATGCCATATGATTCTCCTTTCAAAAAAGAACCGACTGTTAAACAGCCGATATATTCATAATCCTCATTCGATACCACTTTCTTAACAGGAATCGTCTTCTTTAGAAACACTTCATCCACAACACGATTAGCGGATTGACCGCATTCTAAGTAACAAAACTTCTGATAAAATTCTTCGAATCGTTCACTCAACTGGAATTGTTTTCTTTCGATATTTTTAACCTCTTCAATAAGTTCTTCTGTCACTTTGGTCAAAAGACCCGGTGCCTTCTCTTTAAAATCAAAATAAAAGCCCCTTAAGTTATCACGATAGTCTTCTATATCATACGTAAAGAAAATCATCGGCCTTCTTAAGTTCGCATAATCGAAGAATACGGAAGAATAATCTGTTACTAGTATATCCGATATCAAATACAGTTCCCGAATGTCTTCTAAGTGGGAGAAATCGTAGGCAAAGCCTTCAAATTCAGTAAGATCCATATTTTGGGCCACTAAATAATGCATTCTCATGATGACAATATAGGAGTCACCAAGTTCTTCCTGCATTCTTGCTAAGTCCAGCTCCAAATTAAACTTATACTTCCCTTTCCTGTAAAACTGATTGTCTCTCCAGGTCGGTGCATACAGAATAAGCTTCTTTTCAAGAGGAAGATTGAATTTGTTTTAAGCTCATTTATCGTTTCTTCATTATTTGAGTTTTGCAGGAAATCATTACGCGGATAACCTGACTCAATCATCTTCCGATCAAATTGAAACGCCCGCTCAAAAATCTCCGTTGAATAAGCGTTTGGCGAAACTAGATAATCCCAGTTGCTTGCTTCTCTCAAGAAATTCCTTTTATATTTGTTTGTATTCGTTCCAGGCTTATGCACTTCATCCATGTCCATCGCAAGGCGTTTTAGAGGCGTGCCATGCCATGTTTGTACATATATCGTGTGTTTTGGCTTTGGAATCCACAGCGGGAAGCGGACATTGTTTATCCAGTACTTCGCCCTCGTCATGATCAACAGCCATCGGATGGAAAACCGTCTAACATACTCAACGTCTTTTTGAGCAAAATAATTCATAGAGGCGCGGTCGACACTCCACACTAATTTATAATCTGGATAATGTTCTTTCATGTATTCATATATGGCCCTTGGGCTGTCACTATACTGCTTGCCATGGTAACTTTCGAATACTGCCAATTTTTTATTGGCTGGAATAATCAAGCTTATAATTGCAAAAGCTGACTTATACCATTTTCTAAGTCGCTTGCTTCTGCGGGTTTTCACCCATCTTTTTCTTAAGCCTTTAACAACCTCTGTTTTGAAGTTGTAACGTGAGACTGAAAGAGACAAGGATTTCGAAATTTTTGTGGCTTTAACTTTCACTTGTACCCTTTTTTGTTTCACCTTCAGAATGCTTTTGCTAGGAAGGTTTTCAAGTGAACTGCATTTCATTCTCAAACTGGTAAGTTGCTCCTGAGAACCATTGATTTGGTAATCAAGAACTATATAAAACATAAAGTACTTTGATTGATCGAAGTCAATCTCATCCAAGAGATTAATTTCACCTTTGAAAACGATATTCTTTGGCAAATTGCTATCAGCATACTTTTCTACCAAATCATCGCGGTCTACACTCTTGATTGGGACAATCCGCTCATCTTCTGTTAAGTTATTTCTAACGAGCAAGCTCACCTGACCGAACTTGAACCCTTCTAATTGAAATAAGGGTGGATAGTTAAAATAACCAGAGAATTGGAGCATGCCATCCTTTTGTAAATTCAGTTCATCGAACATGGAAAAAAGTTAATAGTCATTAGCATAAAAAGAAAGATTACCTTTTTTTGTTGCAAATGGATAGATCATTTTCCCCTGGTCTTCCTGAACAATGGTATGAAAGTTTAGTTGGCGGTCTCGAGTAGTGATTCTAGACTTAATTTCTGTGTTATCTTCTATCTTTCTTAAAATATGTAGATCCCACATTTCATCATCGATAAATCTATTTATATTTGTGCAAAACGGAAATGTAATCTCAAACAAATAATAAACATCTGTTTGATTTTTTTTCATAAAATTCAAGTTAACGATATCATCTTCGTTATACCTATTTGTTAAAACAAAAGAGTACTCTTCTATTCCTTCTAAAAAACTCTGCTTAATGGCAACTTCAATGTAGTAAACTCCATTATCTAAGCTCACATTCATCGTCTTTCTATTCTTAAATACATAATTATCCATATGGAAGAAACTTCTCCTCCCAATTGCAAACCAAAACTAAGTATTATTATTATAGGATTTCACTATCATAAATTCAAATTGATATTATTTTCAGATAAGTAATAAAAAAGCTTTTCTATATTATAAGCCAAACAAACACAGTTGCATCAAGTTCGTCTTAACAAACCCAATAGAAATTCTAGAATAGTTTTTGCGAAAATTGTAATATTATTTCCAAGAAACAACAAAAGATATTATATTTTAAACAATATTGTAAAATTTTTGTGGTTCATTTGTAATTCTTTTTTGTTATAATTGTTAAGACTTCTAAACTTATCATTTACAAATAAGTCTTTTCACTAGGTATACCGCATCGATCCTAAAGAGTAAATATATAAATATATGTATACAGGAGGAATAAATATATGAAGAAAGTAATCACTTATGGAACCTTTGATTTGCTTCATTGGGGCCATATCAATCTATTAAAACGTGCCAAGGACCTTGGAGATTATCTAATCGTTGCTATTTCAACGGATGAATTTAATGCTTTAAAAGATAAAAAAGCTTATCATAGCTTTGAAAATAGGAAAATGATTCTTGAATCAATCCGATACGTGGACGAAGTCATCCCCGAAGACAATTGGGCACAAAAAAGAGAAGATATCGTTCGTGAAGGTGTAGATATTTTTGTCATGGGAGATGACTGGAAAGGTCAATTCGATGAACTAACTGAAGTTTGTGACGTCGTCTACCTGCCAAGAACAATCGGCATCTCTACTTCTCAAATTAAAGATGACCTTTTAAAAGTTACAAATGGCTAAAGAATTTGCGATAGGGATTTATCTATTTTGTTTTAAAGCCCTATTCTCTATCTTTAAACTTTTTCCATTAACTGATAAAACAACCTTTGTCACATCCTTCGGAGACAATTGCCAGTACATTGCAGAAGAAATGGACAAGCAGGATATTTCTGTTCAAAAAGTATTTTTAATGAAATCGAGCAATCATATACAAGTGAAGGACGATGGAAAAACCATCGTCCTTCCGTTTGAAACGAAAAATATCATCGCCATGATTCGGTCGATTTATCACCTGGCTACATCAAAATGGATTATCATTGATAATTATTTTGGTTTTCTTTCAACCGTTACATTTAAAAAGACAGTGACTTGTGTCCAAGTATGGCATGCAGCCGGTGCCATTAAGCAATTCGGGTCAAAGGATCCTTCGATTCAAAGTCGTTCTGCTGGAGCAAGAAAAAGATTTTTAGAGGTATATCAAAAATTTGATTATGTCACAACAGGTTCCGAGAAAATGGCAGAAATTTTTCAGGAAAGTTTTCAATTACCGAAATCCCATATTCTTAGGACCGGGATACCTCGGACTGATTTCTTCTTTAATGATGAATCTAAAAAAACTTCACGTAGAGCGTTGTTAGCCATGTTTCCTGAGCTCGAGTATAAAAAAATCATATTATATGCTCCTACATTTCGAAATGATGGCTTAAAGACCGGGGAAATTGCACTCGATTTAGAATTAATCTACAAAGAACTGCAAAGCGAAAATTACGCGTTATTGCTGAAACTGCATCCGGCTGTAAAAGCTGAACATGATTTACAACATAAATTTCCCGGATTCGTATATCCAGTCAATAGTGATTTTCATGTGAACCAACTGCTAATTAGTACGGATCTTTTAATAACGGATTACTCTTCGATTCCATTTGAATTTTCTTATTTAGAAAAACCAATGATTTTCTTTGCTTATGACTTAGAAAAGTATGAGAAAGAGCGCGGATTTTGGGAGGATTATTCCTCTTCCATGCCCGGACCGGTCGTATCTACCAATGAAGAGCTCATTGAAAAAATCCGGAACGCTGATTATTCTATAGAAAAAATTGAGCCTTTTAAGCAAAAGTGGAATCAATACTCGACTGGAAATTCAAGTGAAAAGTTAGTAGATTTTCTTTTTCACAATTCAAAATAAGAAAATCATTAGAGAAATTCTGATTTTCGATAAAAATAGAGCTGTGTAATTCATAAATTCAACCACTCCCTAACACACGGAGTGGTTTTTTATGTAAATAAACCATCGACAATCAGTTCAAATAAACAAACATTTAAAATAGGAATGAAATTTATGGTTGTAGCAAATTCTATAGAAGAAAATAATTCTGCCAGTTTCAATCTGGTATAAAATCCAAATTTCAGAATCCACCGCCATTTGGTATGTCGCTTCTTCCAATAAACGAAAAAAAGGATACCGTCCAGGAACCCTTTTTTCGTTTTTATTTATAATGTAGAACTTCATATACGCACAATTCTTCATTATCTGCAAAATGTGAAAAAAGACTCATAAAATAGAAAATATTGTAGATTACAATACTCAAATCCCACCAGTATAAACCAGTAAAATACTACTATCTTCCCCTTGTAACAAAAATGTAATATAATTTTCACCATTTCATTTGATAGAATAGGGAAAAAGACATATTTGAGGTGGAAAACCGTGAAAAAGAGTGTTGTCGCATTTTCGACATTAGCTATTCTATCATCGACGTTTGTTTCTCCTGCCCTTGCCAGTACCTATACAGTTAAAAGCGGCGATACCTTAAGCAAGATCGCTCAAAAACATAATACTACGGTGAAAGACTTAAAACTTCTTAATAACTTAAAAACAGACCTATTGAAGATTAATCAAAAATTAATTACACCCAACTCCAAAACAACTACAACCACAACAGCAAAGCCTGCTTCAGTTTCCGTAGAAAAAACAAAGAAAACCACTTATACCATTGTTTCTGGTGATACTTTAACTAGAATAGCAAACAAACATAACCTTACACTTGCTGAGTTAAAGAAGTTAAATAACCTAAAATCCGATAGAATTTATGCCGGTGCTAAGCTTATCGTATCTAGTTCCACTACTACAACTACTATTGATTTACCTAGCAGTTCCAAACCATCAAATGTTACATCGCCCCCAAAACTTTCGGGTACATACGTTGTGGTAAAAGGTGACACACTTTCAAAAATTTCCAAAAAGACTAACTTAACTGTCGCTGAACTTAAATCAATAAACTCGTTAAAGTCCGATTTAATCAGAATAGGCCAGAAACTAAAACTAGTTAAATCAGCCAATACAGACTCTACAGATCAAAGCAATGAAAAAGTAGATGCACCACATTCCGGTAATAAGGTAGACACACTCGTTTCTGAAGCAAAAAAGTTAATTGGTTCCCCTTATTCGTGGGCTGGCGCTTCCCCCTCAGGTTTCGACTGTAGCGGATTTATTTACTATACGTTTAAAAAAGCTGGTTATAAAGTTTCGAGGCTTTCCTCTTCCACTTATTATGATATGGGAAAAAAAGTTACTTCACCAAAGTCTGGTGATCTTATCTTTTTTGCGACTGGTTCGAATAGAGCAGTCGTTAGTCATATGGGTATTTACCTAGGAGATGGACAGTTCATTCATGCCTCCTCAAGTAAGGGAATAGAAATCAATACCGTTTCAAACTCTTACTTCAAAAGTAGAATCATTGGTTATAGAAGTTTATAGTGTTTTTTACCAGACTCCATTTTAAGAGTCTGGTAATTTTATGCAAAAATATGTATTTTCTATATTAATCTATGGTTATTATTATCTCGAAATGGGGCACAGCATGTTAATATTTCGTATATTTTTATTTTCTTTCGTCATCCTCTGCGGGTCTTTATCACTTTTCACAGAATCTACTTTTGCACAATCATCGATTGTAAATCCGAATCAAACATACTCTACCGCTAAGATGCTAAACGATATTAAGAAGCTCGAACAAGCTTATCCCGGTTTCATCAAAAAAGAAGTTATTGGAAAATCTGAATACGGGCGGAATATATATGCTGTTTCTCTTGGAAAAGGGGATTCTACTGTTTTCATTAATGGATCTCACCATGCCCGTGAATGGATTACCACCAATCTCACGATGAATATGATAGACAAATATGCAGCTGCCTATAAAAGCGGCACCAAAATCAACGGCTATGATGTCAAAAAGCTCCTCAATAATACAACCATTTGGTTTATACCAATGGTCAATCCGGATGGAGTAACCTTGCAACAATTTGGTCTGAAATACTTCCCTGCAAAAGACCATTCAAAAATCATTAAAATGAATAATGGCAGCAAAAACTTTAAACGTTGGAAAGCCAATGCAAAGGGAGTAGATTTAAACAGACAATATAATGCAAATTGGAAGAATCTCGAAAGCCCTAAAGCACCCTCATATAAAAATTACAAGGGCGCTAAAGTGGCGACAGCGTCCGAAACTAAAGCCGTACTTTCATTTGTTGAAAAAATCGATCCAGAAATGACGATTTCCTACCATTCAAGCGGGCAAATTATTTTCTGGAAGTATCAGCAAACAGGGAGCCGCTATACTCAGGATTATAAGTATGCCAGTAAATTAAATAAAATAACCGGCTACAGCCTTGTTAAACCAAGATCGACCGGAGGCGGTTTCGGTGATTGGTTTAACAAAGTAGAAAAGAAACCAGCCTTCACCATTGAAGTTTCTCCAGCTGTTGGAGAAACTAATGTACCTCTTAAAAATTATTCTAAAATTTGGAGTCAAAACGCAAGCATTGGTCTATATACAGCACAAGAAGGCTACAAGCTATTTGATACTCGCAATACTGAAGCCAGTGATAAAGTAACGAAGAATATTAAAGAGTACAATAATACAGCGGCTAAGTTGAAAAACTATTACTCTCAAAACAAATTGACGGTTACGAGCGCCCATAAGGCACTGTATGACAAAACGGTTAAAGAGATAAAAAAACAAGAGAAAGCAATTGCCAAGCTTCCTGCAAAATATCGGACAAAACCAAATGCTGCATTAAAAAAGACCAAAATCTATCGTGATAACTCCCTAGCCTACATGAATGGAATTAAGGCAGGAGACGATCTCGTCTCAGCTAACAAGAAGCTTACCGGTTATTTAATTGCAGGAACTTTAAACGATACAACGCTTACTCTCTATAATAACTTGATAAATCAGATAACAATAGTTGAAAGTAAAATCAAGAAAATGTACAGTAAAGATGTCCAAAAAATTGCCACAGGCAAATATGTCACCCCAGCTAATACTAGCAAGAAAAACATTGGCTATGACTTAGCCAGATATGAACTATTATTAATAATGGAAAATGATTTAAATAATGGAAATTACGATGAAGTTAAAGCTAATATTTCAAATTATGAAAAATTATTTTCTACTTACTCTTACAAAAACACAGAGCGTAGTTTGTCGAACATGCTGCAAGCCATTAAAGATGAACTTCTGCAACTAGAACCAGAAGAGCCTGAACAACCTGAACCACCAATTGAAGAACCAGGAGATTCAGATACAGCTCCTGAAGCTATAGAGGGCGACTCAGCCGCCCACTAATATTCCACTAACAGGAAATCGAAGGAATCTTGTTACTAGGACTCCTTCGATTTTTTGAATGGAAATAGGTAAAAATACACTGTAAGTACAAAAAGAAACTATTCTATTCTTAACAAAAAACAGGTATAGTTAAACATACCAACTAGGTACTTTTTCATACTTTTCCATTTTAGTGGAATGGTTCAGGGAGGAATTAATATGAGATCCGAACATAAAAAAAAGAAAAAGAAACGAAAAACGTTTAAAATAATAGGGTTTACCCTTCTTATCCTTTTCATCGGTGGTGGCGCTTATGCGGCCTCTGTTTATCAATCCTTGGCAGGTGCGATTCATACTATGCAGGGTGCGGCGCATAAAACGGACAAACGTGTAGATGATATCAAATTTAAAAGTCAGGACCCTTTTTCACTGCTTATACTTGGAGTAGATGAAAGAAAAAATGACAAAGGCCGTTCAGATACGATGATTGTTATGACCATTAACCCTAAACAAGAATCTATCGAATTATTGAGTTTGCCCCGTGATACACGTACAGAAATAATCGGTAAAGGTACGAATGATAAAATGAACCATGCCTATGCATATGGTGGCGTGAATATGTCGATAAACACAGTGGAGGCCTATTTAGATATTCCGATTGATTATTACGTCAAAATGAATATGGAAGGCTTTCAGGATATTGTAAATGCTGTGGGTGGCGTCACGGTAGATAATGATATGGACCTTGCCTATAAAGGATATAGCTTTAAAAAAGGCACTATAGACTTGGATGGTAAAGAGGCTTTAATTTATTCCCGAATCCGTAAAGAAGATCCTCGCGGTGATTATGGTCGCCAAATGAGGCAGCGTCAAGTTATACAAGCCGTCATGAAAAAAGGATCAAGCCTGTCCACACTTACCAATTATGACGATATATTTGAAGCCCTTGGTAAGAACGTTGAAACCAATTTAAGTTTCAATGAAATGTTAAGTATTCAAAAAAACTACAAATCTTCACTTAAAAATATTGAACAATATACACTTGAAGGTGACAATCAGAAAGTCGATGGAGTTTGGTATAACATTGTTTCCGAGGAAACAAAACTTGAAGCCCAAAACCGTGTGAAAACACATCTTGGATTATAAAGAAAGAGGATGGCTATTATTAGTCATCCTCTTTTTCTGATATCAAAAAATGCTTTAAATCAAGGTTTACTTTATTAATCAATCGTTTGATTAAAATAATCGGAACGGATAACTTGGTCACTCATATCCACTTCTTTTTGGTCTTCCGGTAAAAACTCTTCTACTCTCCCCTTTCCATTTATTTTCATTTGGGCACCATAATCCCCTTTTAATATCAGAGCTTCTCCCTCTTCACCATTAAGCATGTTCTCTCCAAAGAAAGAAGAGCTTTGAATGCCAAGCAAATCATATAATGTTGGTAAAATATCGACTTGCCCGGCCACCTTATCAATCGTACGCCCTTGAATATCCTCCTGATAAATAATCACTGGAATGGGCATATACTTTTCAATCCATTCTTCATCGCTAATTTTAATTCCGTAGTACCCTTCAACTTCATGTTTATCTTTTACAAATAGGCCATCATGATCTCCGTAAATAACAATCACGCTGTCCTTCAATTTTTCATTTTCCTTCAAATTCTTTACAAATTCCTCTATGGCCGAGTCTGTATAATGTAACGCTTCATAATATTTCGTAAGGTAGCTTCCCTCTTTTCCTACTTCAGGTTTCAATGTTATCTGATCCGCTGGTAGCGAAAACGGGACATGACTCGTCAATGTCACGAAAAAAGCGTAATAGGGATTTTGTTTATCTTTTAAATAATCATAGCCTTGTTTAAAAAAACTACGATCGCTCAAGCCCATCGATATAATCTCATCCTGCTGCATATCCTCAATGGAGATATAGTCATCAAAACCTAGAGCAGGATATGCATGCTGCCGGTTCCAAAAGTTTTCTTCATCACCATGGAAAGCATAGCTTTGGTAATCTATCTTCTTTAATTCTTTAGCAAGACTCGGAAAATCGTTGTAAGGAAATCGGAAAAAGGTCGCCCCTTGCTTTAAAGGATATAACCCAGTATTCACAATCAACTCACCGTCTGATGAGTTTCCAAATACCGTCTGTGGATATACATGTGGGAAGAATAAACCGTCTTTTGCTAGTTTATTCATAAATGGCGTGACTTCTTGTCCCGAACTCTTTTGGAATAACGGAAAGGCCTGTAATGATTCTACTTGGATGATGATGACATTCTTACCTGCTAATGAGCCAGAATATGTACTATCCTGCTTGTTCTTTTTATCGAAGTAATTAGAAACGGTTCTCCTTTCTTCTGGAGACATTTCATTCTTTCCCGAATCAACAAAGAAGGCATACGTATCCAATACATGATGACCAATTGGACCCCAACTTCGCAAAAAGGTATTCGCCTCATAACGTCGAGTTATATCCACCTGATCGATAAAAATATTTTTTACTGGCTTCAGCCCCGCTATCATCAGAAATAATACAGCCGGTACAAGTGCCATAGCTTTGAGCGGGTATATTTTCTTTGCAAATGATTCAGCAATCGGAACGCCCACTAGTAGAAAGACAGCGTCCTTCACTTCCACCATACTGAGTATGCTTTCACCCAGCCCATTTAGATTGCTTTTTTGCATCCACATATAGGAATTGATAGGTGTTGAATAGTAACGGTAAAACCATATATCACCAAGAAAAAAGGCCATAATTATAAGAAGAAAGACTGTAAAAATAGTACCCTTTATGAATCTTTTCGTTATCCATTCTTTAAGATAGACCAAAAATCCAGCGACACCGAGAATAATCGTAAATATACCGATAGAAAGATTATTATCCATCATTTCATTCGTATAAATAAAAAGTATGGCCACGATGGATATAGATAAGACCTCCAATAATCTCTCCTTCAATCGCCGGTTGTTATGCTTCATGCTACCGCCACTTTCCTCTTCATTATTTCCAAGCTCTTTAAGAAGCCTGCTTGCATAAGATTACTTATAGATATTACTTATCGTTACCATTTATGAGAAAATACACACATGATATAGTTAGAATATTTTGAAATTAAATCTTGATTTTCAATTTATGGAAAAGTAAGTAACCCATCTTCTTTACCATTTAATTATCGTACTATAGTAAAGATTGATGGAAATCAAAGTAAAATAAATATCCTATTTTTTTCTTGA
Source organism: Peribacillus sp. P4_C12 (assembly GCF_056402095.1). Lineage (NCBI taxonomy): Bacteria > Bacillati > Bacillota > Bacilli > Caryophanales > Bacillaceae > Peribacillus > Peribacillus sp. P4_C12. The sequence continues at coordinate 206,109 of NZ_JBFUIB010000001.1, read as the reverse complement.
CTCCAATAAATAGCTCCTAGTCCGATAATTAATACACTCATAAAATAATAATGACTTCATTTCTCATACACAAAAAGCCCTCATCACAGATGAGGGCTTTTCAACTTCACTATTTAGAAATTGGTGGGTATACTTTCCAACTTGTCAAATCGGGATTTTTCTTTGTTACTAGTTCACCCGGAAAAATAAACGTCCATGGCTTGCTTGTATTCGCCTTCACTTCAAAGTCTTCAAGAGAAAATCCACCTTGGCAAACCTGGTCTCCATCTGCATCCTCTACAATCAATGGTAGTTTTTCAATTTTAATCTGTTTATCACTGCCATTACGAACCAAAACGGTGACTGCTAATTGATTATTTTCTTTCAAAGTAGCTTCTAGTCCCATAAAATTAACTTCACCTTGATTGATCTTTGGCAGTCCGGTAACAAGCCGCTGTAAATTCTCTCGTTGAGCTTCGGAAAGCTGTTCTATCCAGATCGGTGCCAAATCCAATGCATGCTCCATAGATTCCTGATTCTTTAGTTCAAATGCTATCTTCCAACCTTTGTCTGGTATCGACTCCACTAGAATATCTTCCTCTTCAAACATAAAGCTCCACGGCATACATGAAAGGGCTGGTATTTCTCCCATTTCCGTCAAATCGAAGGACTTCTTCGCCAGAACTTGTCCATTTTCATCCAGCAACAATAAATCCACTAATTCAAAGCTTACAGCCTTATCTAATGTATTACGAATAAAAGCCATAATTATTACATCTTCTTCAAACCTTGATAACCGAACTTCTGAGATAGAAATTTGATTCGGTTTTAACAAAGACAACTGTTGATGATGAAACTGAAGTACATATCTTTCCTGTTTGGAAAAATCCGCTTCCTCATGAAAAACCAAGGAAGTATTAATTGCAGCATCAACAGTTGATACGGAATCTTCCATTGTTACCTTGTTACTCTGCAATGCTTCTTTTATCTTCTCACCTCTTCCAAATAGGCCCATTACTTCTCATCCTCCTTTTCTTCAAGTTCTTCCTCTTCATCATCCAATTGGTTTTTATAAAATTCCATAAAGTTTGTACTGGTGCCTGACTCAATTTCGACTAATAGCTGTTCAAATTGATCAAGTGCTTCTTTTTCAAACAACATATAAGGGTCCTGTTGACCGTAGGCATTTAAACCAATGCCTTCCTTCACTCTATTCATTTCACCTACATGGCTTATCCAGTTCATATCTATTTGTTGTAGCATAAAGGCGCTAAGCTGACTTACCCAATCAACATTGTCCTGAAATGTTAAGATCATGGGTTTTATCTCGTCAAATGCAGCCAGTGCTTTAGCTTTCACTTTAGACCCATCTAAATTTTGCACGTCAATTTCCTGCCAATCTAATGCAAAAAATACAAGGGAGAGCTCTTCAATAAAAGCCTTTAAATTTGGTTGTTCCATATATTCAGGATAATATTTCAAAACGAGTTGACGGATGTATTTCTCAATATATTCAAAAATAATGGTGAACATTTGGTCAGGATTGAGATTCAAGATTCTATCTCTCATCGAATAAATAATTTTACTTTGCTCATTTAATGCATGTTCTAATTTCAATAAGTGGTTACGGCTTGATTGATACATATGCTGAATCGTTTCCTGCACCTTTTTTACAAATTTTTCTGGAGCGGGACCTACCACCATACCATTTACATCCGTTTTGACTTTCTTCATATATCGTTCAATTTCTTCTTCATCATAGTAATCAAACAATTCATCTTCCAGGGAAATGATAAATTGTGTAGAGCCTGGGTCCCCTTGTCGTCCGGACCGTCCACGGAGCTGCATATCAATCCGATTGCTTTCGTGACGCTCCGTTCCGATAATATGAAGACCACCTAATTCCTTAACTTCTTCATCAAGTAAAATATCCGTTCCTCTTCCAGCCATGTTCGTAGCAAGCATAACTTGATTTTTTTTCCCGGCGTTGGCGATAATTCCTGCTTCGCCTTCTTCCGTTTTTGCATTAAGGATCTGATGTTGAATTCTTTCCCTCTCTAAATGAACGGACAGTGCTTCCGATTTTTCAATGGAAGTCGTACCTATTAGAATTGGCCTTCCTTCTCCATGAATTCGTTTTACTTCCGAAACAACTTTATTGATTTTACTTATTTCATCTTTAAAAATTAAATCCGGTTCATCACAACGCTGAATAGGCTTATTCGTTGGAATTTCAATAACAGGCAGCTGATATGTTTCCCAAAATTCTGACTTTGAAGGCATAGCACTTCCAGTCATCCCTGAAAGCGAGTTATATAAACGGAAATAATTTTGGATGGTAATTGTAGCCTGTGTTTCGTTCTCTTCGGAAATTTCCAAGCCTTCTTTTGCTTCAATTGCCTGCTGAAGCCCTTCACTAAAACTACGTCCTTCCATCACTCTGCCTGTGAATTTATCGATCAAAGAAATCTCTCCATCCTTGACGATATAGTCCACATCTAATTTCATAATGGCATGAGCTTTAAGTGCCTGTGACACATTATGCAATAACTCCTGATGCTCTAAGTCATACAAATTATTGACTCCAAATGCTTTTTCAATCCTGGCCGCACCTTGATCTGTTAAAAAGGTCGCTTTCGATTCGTTAGAAATCTCATAATCTTCATCCTCATTTAATGTCTTCATGATCTGTGCTGTAATATGAAAAAGCTCTGCCCCATCACTTGATTTTCCAGCAATGATTAAAGGCGTTCTTGCTTCATCAATCAAGATGCTATCAATTTCATCGACAATCGCAAATTGGTGGCCCTTTTGCACCTTTTCCTCTTTTCGAAAAACCATATTATCACGCAGGTAATCAAAACCAAATTCCGTTCCCGTTCCATATGTAATATCTGCTGCATAGGCTTCACGCTTTGCTGAAGGCTGCATTTTAGAAATATTCAAGCCAACCGACAAGCCAAGAAATTCATGAACCTGGCCCATTAATTCTTTATCTCTGCATGCCAGATACTCATTCGCCGTGATAATATGAACACCTTTTCCTTCCAATGAGTGTAAATAGCTAGGTAAGGCTGCAACAAGTGTTTTACCCTCACCTGTGTTCATTTGAGCTATGGCTCCCTCATTTAAGACAAAACCTCCTATAAGCTGAACATCATAGTGCCGAAGTCCCAATACACGTCTGGTTGCTTCCCGCACCACAGCAAAGGCATCAACTTGTATATCCATCAAGGTTTTACCAGAAGCAAGGAGACTTTTAAATGTATCCTTCATGCCTCTCAATTCATCATCCGAATATTTTTTATATTTAATCTCTAATTGATTCACATTATCTACAAACTTATAAATTCTTTTTAAGTCTTTAGAACTCTCATTAAATATCTTCTTCATACTAGTTAACATAGGATTTTCTCTCCTATAATATCAATTGTAGATCTAGAGAAATTATATCATATATAGGTATATATTGAACTTTTATCAATAATTACCTATCCATAGCAAATAGCAGTGTGAAAGGATTTTTTCGATTTTTGTAAGACCCTCGTAACAGGAATTTTCGCTGCTTTATCCCAGGCTGTAATCTGGTTCAAATCTGGATGAAATGCAAATCATGCAGATATAGCCACATATAAGATTAAACCCTTCCTGATATTAAGGAAGAGTTTTTTTATGGATTTCAACAAATAATAGAAAGACTTACACCAAATGGAGGATTACATATGAATAAGACAACTAAAAAATTCATTCATAAACCTAGACGACCTTATCAATTTGGACTACTCGTTCTCTTCTGCCTTATTGGCTTAGCATCTCCTATTCATGCAGAAGCGCAAAACACTCCGAAAAATGTCATTTTGTTAATTGGTGATGGCATGGGGTTGGGTGCAATAGACATTGCCAGGCAATTTGAATATGGAAAAACAGGAATTTTACATTTGGAAAAGTTAGAGCATGTCGCACTGATGCGTACCTATTCCGCTAATAATTTTGTCACTGACTCGGCTGCTGGGGGTTCAGCGATTGCCACAGGTGTCAAAACCAACAATGAATCAATCGGTGTAGATTCAAATGGTTCTGAAGTAGACAGTATACTGGATGCCTTTCAAATGAGCGGAAAAAAAGTCGGGATTATCTCAACCAATATGGTTGTCGATGCCACCCCTGCTGCTTTTGGTGCCAGTGTATCAAACCGCTGGACAGGTGGCGCACATATCGCGAGACAACTCTTTGATAATCGTATCGATGTTATTCTTGGCGGTGGAGCCAGTTATTTCGGAGCGGATAAGCAAAATGGTGTAGATTTAGTCGCTAAATTTAAAGAAGCTGGCTATAGGGTTACGGCTAATAAGCAAGAACTTGATTCGGTTCAAAAATCAGAAAAACTTCTGGGACTGTTTCACCCTACTTATATGAATTTCAAGCTTGATAAAGAAGAATTTCATTCACAGGAGCCATCACTACCCGAAATGACAACCAAAGCAATCGAAATTTTGTCTAAGGGTGATAATGGATTCTTTTTAATGACTGAAGGTGCACGAATTGACCATACGGAGCATGCTGCGGATATCACTGGGATATGGAAGGAAACAATCGAATTTGATCAGACTGTAAAACAGGTTGTAGACTGGGCTAAGAACAGAAATGATACCCTTATTGTAGTGCTTGCAGACCATGAAACAATGGGTACCTCTGCTTCTGAAACAATGGATATCAGTGCATTGAAAAGGATCAACGTTTCTTCTGAATATATGTCCAAGCAACTTACTTTCGATAAAAATAATGAAATCAATCCCGAAAGTGTCGTTTCCGTATTTAAAAAGTATGCTCATATATCTCTTACCAATAAAGAGGTCCATCAATTCATTGATAACGTAAGAAAGAATAGAACCCTTGTCTATCCACAGCATCAAATAGATTGGGAAATCGGAAGCACAATTGCCAACTATTATAAAGCAGGAGTAGCTGACCGCAGCGTACGAGCAGCCAGTACAACAGGAGGACATACCGCCAATATGATTCCTGTTTTTGCAACGGGCCCAGGCAGTGAATACTTTGATGGAGTCATTGATAATACAGATATATCGCAAATCATCACAAAAGCCGCCCGTGTACCATTTACACCTGGCCAGCATCATACAAAAGAGGAATGAATTTATTCATCCCTCTGTTCAGATATTCTACTGTGTCAAAAGATAGATTTTTTCGGAGTTCAAGGGATATTCTGCGGATAAATATTTCTGCTTTGCCTATCGTAACATTAGATCCTGTTTATATCGTGTTAAGAACCTTGTCCAGATTTTTTCCAGACCTTAAATTGAATGTTTCGACCCACTTTTTGAAAGGTAAATTTTTTGAATGTCAGATTTGTCGCTCTACTGGCTAAGATCCCTCGAATCCGCTACTATAAAACCAACTTATTCAAAAAGACGCCATATAGTTTAAATATGGCGTCTCAAGTAGTTACTTTTTCACATATTCTTTTGAAACATACCCGATTTGGCTTCCATTCTTTATTTTATACCAATCTCCTTGTTGGGCCAGAATCGTCACAGTTTGGTTTTTCTTTAGCTTTCCGACGATTTTAGAGGATGTATTTGTTTTCTCTCTAATATTAAGTACGCTAGCCGTCACTTTTCCGGTTGTCTTCTTGATAGAGATTTTCTTTGAAACCGTTCTTTGATTATTACTTGCATCCTTGGCAGTGATCGTCACTGTATACGTACCGTTGGACACATTTTTAAAGCTCCAGGTAGCTGATTGACTACCTTTCTTCAGCGATGCCGTATCGGTCGGGGTGGCTATCACTTTTTCTTTACTGTTCTTGACTTGCACCGTAACTTTAGCTGCTTCGCTTATGGTATACGTAATGCTTGCTTTTTCTGTACTGTAATTTCCTGATGTATCAATACTCGTGATATTCGGTGCTGTTATATCCTTATTTACTTTAAACGCTTGTGTTACAGTACCTTTATTTCCGTCTCTATCAGTTGCGGTAATTTCCGCTGTGTAGTTTCCATTACTTACGGCTTTCGTGTTCCAGGCAACCACCTGACTTCCCTTTTTCATAGATTTCCTACTAATTGGGGTGGCTATCACCTTGCTATTTTTATCTTTAATCGTGAGGGATACGGTAGCATCTTCATCAATAGCATACGTGAAGTTGACCTTACTATTTAGATAATCTTCCTTAGCCTTCACGCTCGTGATTCTCGGTGCCGTTATATCTTTATTCACAACAGGATCAGTTTCAGATCCAGCCGCAGCGTTACTATATTCCCTCACTATACTTGTATTCGGATAATAAAATTCTAAAATCCCCTGATATGTTTGACCCGCTTCTGCTCTGTGTTTTGCTCCATACTGACTTAGTCCAACTCCATGGCCGTATCCAAATCCATCAATTTTAATCTTGGCTGGATCCGTTGATGTTGAATTATCGACTAGGTAACTCTTCATATTACCCAGTCCCACCATGGCCCGGATTTTTGAAGCCTCGACATTCGTAAGGGTGACATTTTGCATTACTAATTTCCCCTTATCATCAGTAAGATCCTTCACATAAAAGTTCATCTGGATTGAACCTTTCGTAACCCGGCCTCCAGATGTTTTATCCGTTAAGGTTAGAACGGGAATTTCCGTTATTTTAATATCCTTTTTAGCATATCCATTATTTTGAAGCCAATTCTTCAGATTAGGAATAATCGTTTTGTCCTCTTCTTGTACGCTTGTCCACCAATCTTCCGGCTTTGATACATCGAGATTCGTTAAATCTATTTGCTTTTTATCCAGAGCTATCATCCATTTTAATTTCGGATCATATGAATCTTCTTTAATTGACAAATAAGCAAGAGGCTCTCCACTTGTCCAAACATTAGAATTTAATTCCGTCATGCCGCCATTGCTCGAGGAAAAGAGTGCTTCGATTAATTTCCCCTCATGCTTGATTACCATACCCGTTGTCTGTTCAACGGCTAAATTAGAGTGGGAGTGACCATCAGCCCCTCCATATACCTGGTAAGAAACCGTATCATTAATCACCTTAGATTGATAGCGAAGTGCATAAGTACGGGCCGCAATTGCCTGTGCTTTTACTGCTTCGATATGCCATAATGCCGGCATTTCCCTTGGAACCACACCCTTTAGATAATCTTCAATATAAACATGATTGATAGGGCGAATAAAACTGCCCTCAACTGTAAATTCCAAGGAACCAGGATACGGACGGTTATTGATGGAAAGTAAAGAATCTTGTTTAACCGGAGTTACCATAATGGAAGCAAATATCCCTTTCTTCTGGGAGTTTTTGTACACCACGAGTTTTCCTGACTCTACTTTCACAGTCAGCTCTTCACCTGCCTTGATAAATACCTCTTTATCAGAAGTTTGATAGTCCCCTGTTGCCGTTAGTGTAACACTTGTTTGGTTTCCTAAGAAATTTTCCAGTTTCACTTTCATCGATGTATACTCTTCGGCTGCCTCTGCTTCATGTGCAAGTAATGTAGAAAAAATGATAAAGAAAGCAATAAAAAGATACTTCAAACTTCTCATTCTAGTTCATCCTCATTTCTTTACCAACCTCTAGATTGATATTCAAAAGATTTTTATATTAATATTGACCCATTTATTAGTCACAACAATTTTACTTTGACATCAACTATGGCTCTTGCGACATTGTACATTGTGATATTTAGTGTAATAGCAATCATAAATATGCTTCTTCATTTTCTGTAAATCTATTTGAATAGCAAACTGTATTTTTCTGATAAAATTCATCATCACCCCAGGTTAGGAGTACTTAATTAACTTTTTATCTCTAAGAATTTGGAGCTTCTTTTAATACACAGAATAGCGAGATGCATAAGAGAATAACTGATTTTACTTAACGAGAAAAAAATTTAATATCGCTGAGCTCATACGTATAAAAAAACCTCACCGTATTGACGATGAGCTGTGCAAAAATATATCAGCTTGCTTTTTTAATATCTTGTATTTTCTCAGCTTTCCAGATTTCGTTTGCCCACTCAGGGTGGTCAACAAAAGGATTGCGATTATGCTGCCATCTTTCATATATCACATCGTTTCGACGGCGTTCAAAGTCATCAACTGGGTCTAATTCATTCCACTCTAATAGAGTGGAAAATTTTCCATGCAATGCTTTGGGATAGGTATTAACTGTATCTGACAGCTCTAAATCAATTTCTCCGTTATCCCCTTCATAGCGGACAGCCATATAGAATATCATTCTCGCAACATCACCTTTAACACGGTTAGGTGGTTCCCAAGAGTCAGTATCATAATAACATTCACATCCACTATATTTTTTGCCGCCATTATCAAAATCAAGATGTCCCCTAACACTATTTACGGTAACATCCTCGGGGCGTAAATGATGAATATCTGTTCCTGGTCCTACACTGGTACCAAAATCACCATGGGATTTTGCCCAGACATGCTCACGATTCCATTGACCGTTGCCTCCACCATTATTCGACTTTGCCACAGACTTACCAGAGTAAAGTAAAATGACATTGTTTGGGTTTTTAGGATCTTCGTCTGTATCTTTGATTGCATCCCAAACCTTTGCGTATGTCAATTTCGTTTGTGACTTAATAATAGTATGTAATGACGTCTTTAATTCAGACCCGGTCTTACCTTCAGCTTTTTGATAATAGGTTTCAAGCTGATCGTCGGCAGTAACGTTTACTGAGAAAGTAGCAATTGTTTTCGATTCCCACTTGTCTCTTGCAGTGACAGCAACAATATAGGAACCTTTTGTACTAGTTGGAATTGTTAGTATGGACCCTGAGACCGTACCAATTGTTGTGGAATAAGAAAGTGAATCGCTATCTGGATCTGAAAAATGATTGTTTAAGTTTAAACTTACATCTTCTCCAACTTTCACGGAGAGATTATCGATAGTCTTTATTATTACTGGAGGACGATTTTCTTTTGGAATAAAGGGAGAAGCGATCGCTTCTCCTTTTGCATTATAGAATTTTATACCAGAAACATCTATACCTTCTTTAAAAATCCATTTTTGAACATTTTCTGCTCCCCTGATTTCTTTTACATTACTGTTATCAATCAACACTTCCTTGACTTCGGCACCTGAGAAATCAATGACAGTTTCCTTTTTTATTGGACTGATTATGATTTTCGTTTTCTTCAGACCTTCACCAGATAGAGTCGTATCTGTCTTCAGCCAAATTCCTTCTTTGATATTCGAAGTCGCATCAAGTTTGACCAATGAGTTAGGTGTTTCAACTACCAATTTTTTTGTTGTGAACCCGACCAAGTCATATACTTTTTGTGGCTGTGGTGTTTGTGTTGGTTTTAATTCTGTTTGAATCAGGACTGGATCATGGTCACTCGCGCGGCCATCAGCTTCTGTAAAGGATGAATTTATATGGACGATATTCACCTTAGTTTCTGCTGCAATATTATTAGAAACAAGAATATGATCCAGAACTTGAGAATTGCCTTGGTACGTATAAGAATATCTTTCTTCAAAAGGAACCTTCTCCACCATGTTTGTTAATTCACTGCCTTTTAATGCAGTTAGTGTCTTAGAAAATTCAAAGTCATTGAAATCTCCTAGTAAAACAACATTTGCATTAGCATCTTTTGATTTAATATCCTTAACAAAGCTGTTAACAATACTTGCAATCTTAAGACGTTGAACTTCACTTTTTAATTCTGGCGGCTGATTTTTCCCAAATAGTGGCTGATCTCCACCCTTCGAATTAAAGTGATTGGCAACCACAATAACACTTTCACCGTTGAATTCAAATTGGGCTGCTAACGGCTTCCTGCTTGAAGCAAATGCTGCATTTGTCGGATCGATTCGGCCTGGGTTTAATGTAAGCTTGCCATCGTTAAAGCCGACCGACTCTGTAGCTTTTCCCTTTGTTCCTTCAGTAAGCGAAACAGTACCTTTTTTATACAAGAAACCTACTCGGATATTTCCACCTGGTGCTCCACCATCTTGCTTATCTTCTGGAGCTATATCAGTAAATAGATACTCTGGTCCACCTTCTGCTTGAATCTTGGCAACCAGCTTTTTAAAGCTTTCAGTCGCATCTGTAGTACCACTATCAGCCTCACCATCATTATCCTGCATTTCTGTTAAACCGATAATATCTGGCGTCTTCAGATTCTGTAAAATGGCTTTAGCTAATTTCGTTAGTTTTTCATTGTCAGTTTTAGTTGAGAAATTCTCCACATTATAAGAGGCAACTGTCAGCTTCTTCGCATCCGGTTCAATAGAAGTAACTTCACGCTTCGTTCCCCCATCTTGTAGTTCAGGTAACTTATCCTTATTTGTCAACACTTTGAAGTTACTATAACCGTAGCTTACAACACCCGTAATACTTCCATTAAAACTATCACCCGTTTTCGCTACATATTTATCGTTATCAAATTTCAGATGAATTCTTTCTGGGTGGGTATCTGTTTCTGTAAACTTGACTCCACCAGCAGAAGTAGAAGTTTCCATGTTCTTAGGAATAACAACAACTTCCCCATACTCCTGTGGTGCCACAACCTTCGGACTATCAAGCTGAACAAGCATTCCCTCTAAACTTTCGTAAAAATCAATCCCGTCAACTGCTGGATTAAAAACAGTCAATCCATCACTATCAATCTTCCCTGTTGGCGGGGTACGGTCTTTGCCAATTACAATTGGGTCAGGTAAAGCCTGTCCATTTTTTTCAACCGTAATAGCGGATGCACTAATTTCTGTTACAGGAAGATCCGTTGTTGCTTTTTCGGAATATCCCTCCATCACATACTCTTTTACCGTTCCGCTTACTTTGACCACATCGCCAATCTTAACGCCATTAGCACTTTTATAAACAAGAATTCCCTCTGAAGTGTTTATATCATTATCAGGGTTTTGATCCTGAATAAAGAAATTATTATTATCAATCGTGGATACGACAATACCCTCTATATCTGTTACATTTTGATTTAAATATGGAGAAGTATGTCCAGCTCCTTGAATATCATGAATTCGGACATCACCTTTTGAAATAGTGTAAGTAAAAGTCGAAATGTTACCATCCGTTAAGCCACTTTTTACCGCAAAAGTTTTTAATGTCGTAGCTTCATTGATTGTAATTGGTTTGGTATAGACAGCGCTGCTTTTCGTAGGCTCCTGTCCGTCAGTTGTATAATAGATTGTTGCATCTGCTGTTCCTGAGGTTAGTGTGACAGTTTCACCTGCTTTAATAAATCCTGTACCAGGTGTTGCAACTACAGTTTGTACTTTATTTGCATCTTGGATAATATCAAGTGTACTTCTTGGAATTAATTGATATACACCTTTATATGATCCCAATACACCTGTAATTGAATCATATGTTGTACCGACTGAAAGAAGCGTTGCATCTTGAGGGCGTAATGTAAGGGACTCTCCCTCCCCATCCTTTCCAATAAAGGTTCCGTTTGAAACAGACTCAACTGTTACATCTTTCACCGTTACAAGCTTAGCTTCCTTGCTCTCTTCAAATTGAGCAGCAGTCAATTTTTCTGCAACAGGAATACTTTCTTTTTTAAGAATAGTTACATCTGCTTTTTGAACATTTAACTCCAAGAGTGTATTATAATCAGCCAGCGTTCCTTTTGCGCTGATTTTATCTCCTGCCTCAACTGCTAGGTCTGAACCATAAATAACAATCCCTGCTGTGTCATCCTGGATATAGACTGTATTATTCGTGCCTGATGTAAAAACTGCCGTAACGACTCCAGAAGTAAGGGCTGAACTGCCAATGGTCATTTTTCTTACTTCGGCTATTGATTTAAGTGATATAATTTTATATTCAAACGATGCTATATCGCTATTATCCAAACCTGATGCTAAAGCAATTGCTTTAATTGTCATGTCTTTTGTAATAGTTATCGATTCTGTATATTGAGTGCTTGAACTCGTAGGAGTTGAACCATCAATTGTATAATAAATGGTTGCATTTTCAGTACCTGAGGAGAGCGATACTTTTGTTCCATCTATCACCCCGCCAGCAGCTACACTGGCTTTGACAGCTTCTACTTTATTAGGAGAAGCTTCTTCTATGAAGTTCGCCGCAGATAAATCTTTTAGGCCCTGTACTGAGAAATAGGCTGTGAGAGTTCCGGTGAAAAGCACCTTCTTACCCAAATTACCTGGATTTGTCTTTAGTCCGTAAGTAGCCCGATAAGTACCGCTATTTTTCAATTCTACCGGTATTATTTTACTTGGGTCTGTTTCGTCAGGAGAATCGGCAATCGCTATATTTGTATCTCCTGCAAATTTTGCCGGGTCTTTAGTATATTTGTTTGTTGCTGTTGTATACCCCACGATATACCCCTGCACAGTAGCAGTTCCCGAGTTATTAGCAATCGCCTCTGCAACAGTAATTGGCTCAGCAGCTTTCGTAACGATAGAATTCATTGGTGCAAAAAAGCTTAATATCAATGTGGAAATTAGAATAAGGTTTATCTTTATTTTCCAATTCTTTCTTTTCATTGAACACTCTCCATAATTAATATATTTAGCAAAGGAAAGCCTCCAGCAAAGCCGCTAGAAGGCCTTCCATAAAACTATTAGTCTATGAAATATGTGTTACCAAGAACAGTTACATTTTTAAGAACTACCTTATCAGCGTCAGTGCCCTTCAAGTGAAGATTTCCTGTGATTATAGCATTTTCGAGACTAGATACTCCTGTTATATCGACTACTATACTGCCTTTATGAGTTTTAGGGTCCTCTGCTGTACCATTGAACTCACTTGCTTTCACTTCTGTTTTAGCTTCATCGATGATACGTCCTTCAAGAGCTGGGGCAATTTTTTGGTCTTTCTGTACTTTGATATAATCTTGCAATACTTCCCAATCAACAAAGCCTAGCTCACTTACACGCCCTTCGCTGTATGCTTTTGCAAACATTGTGTAACCATCACCGCCTTTAGCAGTGAAAATATTCGTAGCAACCTGATAATTTTCATCATCTTTTAATTCTTCAAACATTCCATCTTTATAAACTTCCACACTTTGCACGCGAGACCCGGTGGCTTTTGTGTGGTCATATGTGAACCTTAGTCCGGAAACCTGCAGAAAACCGCCAAATGCAGAAGGAGCATCCTTCACGCTTAATTCAAGGGCAGATTTAATCTCTGAACCTTTTAAATCCATTACTCCCAATGAGTTACCAAAAGGAAGAATCTCAAAAATGTTTGCTAATGTAATGTTTCCAGCCTTAATTGTTGTACGAACGCCGCCTCCATTTTGAAGGGCAATAACTGTACCTGGTTTGTATTGTTGTGCTTTTGCAAGCATTCCGTCTGCAATAAAGTCACCCAGATTCGTTTCCCCTGTACGGGCTGCCGGATTTCCACCAATTAAGTCTACATCAGCAATGCCCACTACAAATTTCTGCATATCTTCGACCGCTGGCTTGTATTTAGTATTAAGGATATTTAAGGCTTCCTCATCATCTTTAATAACATAGGATTTATCTGCATTTTGTTTATTTAAATCTATTAACTTACCATCATTAGCAATAACCTTTCCAGCTTTATCGAACTCTACATCCAATTGCCCTAGATAATTGCTATATTCATTAGCCTGAACAATGACAGTAGGCTCCTCTCCTGCTTCTGTATTAACAACAGTTGGTTTTTCTAATTTATCATGGGAATGCCCGCCGACAATTACATCAATTCCTTTTACTTTTTCTGCTAGAGTCAAATCGTTATCTCCACCGCCATCGTTAAAGCCAAGATGGGTAAGTGCAATGACTTTATTAACGCCTTGTTCTTCTAAGCTATTAACGGTTTGCTGGGATTTTGCAAGATATTCTTCAAACTCAACCCCCGCTCCCGGGCTTGAGATATCTTTTGTTTCAGCAGTTGTAAGACCGAATATCCCAACCTTTTCCCCATCAATACTCTTCACGATACTACTGTATATTTCGCCGCTTTTTGCAGTTTGTGTGCTTTCTCCCTTAAAGTAAGATTTGAGATACGTATCATTTGAAAGGTTAACATTTGCACTTACAAATGGAAATTTTGCATTTTTAACAAAATCAGCCAACTTTTCTGTACCAAGATCAAATTCATGGTTCCCAAAAGTCATTGCATCATATCCAATTAAATTCATGAACTCAAGATCAGCTTGTCCAGTATATTGGTTGAAATATAGTGTTCCAGAAAAGACATCTCCTGCATCTAAAAGCAATGAGTTTTGGTTTTCCTTTCTCACTTCTTTAATTGCTGTAATGCGCCTAGCGATATTATCCAAATGCGCATGTGTATCATTTGTATGCATGACCGTTAATTCAAAGTTCTCATTAGTAACAGTAATTGTTTTGGTTGCCGAAGTTTTAGTAGCTTTGTGAATTAATGTTACGTCTATTTGGTCTCCTGCTTTCAGGTCATTCGCTCCATCAACTTTTGTTAATACGAGTTGACCATCAGTGTTTGAAACTTCTTTAGCTCCTTTAACACTTACTTCAACAGTCTCAAATTTTGTTACATCTTCACCATATTGGTTAACAACCTTATATCCAACGCTAACTTGCCCACCTTCAATTGGAGCTTTCTCAGAAAGGATTTCGATACCTTTTACTTTTTCATCTTCTGTTTTAACTGAACCAGAAACTACTTTGTCTTGAGCTAAACCAGATACGTTAACTACGTATTCACCTTTTGTAATTTTAGATGTAAGTTCGATTGTTGCTGTTTTCTTGTCTTCGCTGAAAGTTACTTTTGAATCGTTAACTATACGTCCGTCCTTTTTCAACTCAAATAATGCTTTTGTATCATCAACAGCCTTGTTGAATTTAACTTCTAAGGTTTTAGAAGTGATCGCACTCACTTTCTCAACTTTAACTGTAGCTTCTTTAACTACAACTGTAATTACTAAGTCTTTTGCTTTGTTACCATTAGAGTCAGTTGCTGTGTAAGTTACTTTGTATACTCCGGCAACATTAGTATCAATTTTAGTCGCTCCTTTTGGCCCTTTAATTTTATATGTTACGTACACTTTATTAAGCTTGTCTTCTGCTGTTACTTTAGGAAGCTTGAAATTTTCTCCCATTTCTACTTCGAATTTAACTTCACCTTTGTAAGTAAATTTTGGTGCTTCTTTGTCAGTTGCTTGGTCATATTTAGTTTGAACTTTTTTTGCATAGTCTTTAATTGCTTTGCCTAAGTCTTTTTTAGTATCTACTTTAATTTTCGAAGCAGTTTTAATTCTATCCGCTGCTGTTTTTGTATCTCCTTTATTCAGCCAGTACTCTGCTTTTTCATAGTAATAGTAAGCTTTGATTTCTCCTTGCAAAGCAGTTTTAGTAGCTGCTGTGAATTGAGCGTAAAGAAGTTTTTCAATTTTCGCACCGTATACAGTGTCTTTAATATTTTTGTCTGTTTTTTTAACAGAAGCATCAAGAGCATTGTATTTATTCTTTACATCTGTTGGCTTTTGAGCAATCGCAGCAGCGTTTAGTTTAGTAAGATCACTTTTAAGCGTTTTTTTGGCTTTTTCAGCTGCTTTGTAGCCTTTTACATAGCCTTCAGCACGTGTGATATATTTTTCGTAACCTTTAAGTTCTTTGTAATAAGCATCTTTCTTAGCTTTGCTATTGCTTGAATTCTTTATTGAATTCTTCACATTCGTGTATTCTTTTTTAGCAGATTTAATTTGTTTTTCAACAGTTGTCACATTTGCTAATTTTTTAGCGTCGAAGTAAGTGCTAAATGGTTTTTTCATTGCTGCTTTTGCATTTTTAACTTGAGTCGCAATGCTAGTAGACGCCTCTGATTGTATTGGTGCAACAGCAGTGAATGCTGATGCGGCAATTGCAGTTGCCGTTGCTAGTTTAATTGCTTTCTTCTTATTCATATAGAATGTGTTCTCCCTTCCAATATCTAAAATAGTGCACTAGGTACTAATAGAGTAAAAAATAACAACGACTTACGAAACAAACAATTCAGCACTAATTAACCCCTTCACAACTCCTATTTTAAGTACCAATGTTAAAAACTAGTTCTATAAAACTATATAAACACAATCATTTTTTTACCAATTTATCCTTGTAAATCTACAATAATACAATTATTTTGAAATTTCTACCTTTATTATAATAATTTTAAGTTAAAGTTTTTGTTATTACTTCCAATTATCTCTCTTATTAATCAACTATAATTTGTGATGATTTATTATTTCATTAATTAATATTTAAAAGAGTTTTGTTTTTATATGTTATCAATTTGTAATAGGAATATAGATACATAAAAAAGGCACCTACTACCAGTAGGTGCCTTTCCTTATTCATTTCAAGTATTTCTTCAAGATCGGTTTCATTTGATCGACAGCTAAATGGCTCCCGCCGCGTCCTTTTACATCTTCAATCATCCATGCCATAAGAAGTTCTGGATCTTCCGTGTCCATAGCGACGAACCAGCCGTTTTCTGTTCCGTTGGAGTTTTTGGAAGCCTTTATTTCAGCGGTTCCTGTTTTGGCTGCGATTTTGATGCCAAGATCATTTATGCCATGACCGCTTCCCTTAGGATGTTCCACTACTTGTGTCAACATCTTAGTGATCTGATTCGCTTGATCAGCTGATATGACTTTTTCTTTCCATATTTTCTTTTCAGTTTTATTGCCTGTTATTAACGAAGGCTTAAGGATGTTTCCTTCATTTAAGAATGCTGAGTACGTCATAGCCAAATGAAGCGTACTCATTTGAATTTGCGCTTGACCATATCCAGCATCTGCCAGGCGCCCTTCACTGTCCACTTTACCAATGCTCGATGCCTTGATCGGGTAGTCGTAGTCCAATGCATCATCAAAGCCAAATGCTTTGAGTCCACTTGTGAATTTGTCCTTACCAAGGCCAAGTGCTTTTTGGGCAAAATAAATATTATCTGAATAAATTAACGCTTTTTCCATATCGATTGCTACACCGGGATCAGCGACTCTTGTGATGGAATGGTCTTTCCAAGTCGACTTGGCCCACGTTTTCCCTTGGATATTGATTGACTCATTCGGATCCACACCATTTTTCAAAGCTATCGCCGCAGTTATTGCCTTAATAGTTGAACCAGGTGCAAAGGTTGAACTGAATCGATTCAGAAGCGGCTTATCCGGATCTTCTTCAAGCGCTTTTTGTTCGGCTTTTGTTATTCCGAATATATATTTGTTAGGATCAAATGACGGGCTTGAGACAAGCGCCAGCGTTTCGCCGGTCTTTGGGTCAAGTGCTGTAGCTGACCCTGCTTCTTTTTCGTATTGCTTAAAGATATCCTTTTGAAGCTCAGCGTCAATGGTTAATGTAATTGTTTCTCCTTCTTCAGCTGGCTTTTCAGCTATGACTTTTTCTTCGCCATTTTCTGTCTTAATATAGATTTTACCGCCTGGCTTTCCTTTCAGACGTTCTTCTAAAATTTCCTCGAGACCACGCTTGCCGATAACGTCACTTGCGGTATAGCCCTTGCCTTTCAATCTTTCCAGGTCTTCCGCTGACGCCTCACCGACATATCCGATTAGGTGGGCAGTTGCATCTTTATAGGGATATATACGATCCTCTGTATTATTGACCGAGACCCCAGCAATGCTTAACAGTTTTTCCAAGGTTGCGGTGTTATCGGATGACATTTTCTTGATAGGCACAAAATAGCTAGGCTGCACCCATGATTGGTTCAATTTCTGATTCACTTCATCCGTAGACATGTTGAGAATTCCAGCAACCTTCTTAACAGTCTCAGTTTCATTGGCCATTTTCTCTGGTACGATTCCTATTTCTGCAACGTTACCATTCATTGCAAGACCACGTTCATTTCGATCAACAATTTCCCCGCGTATTGCCGGGTACGATTCAACTGAAATTTTTTCATTAGCTTCTAATTCAGGGAAGATATAGCTTTCATCCCACTTGACATACCAATTTTCTTCCTCATCTCCCTCTTCTTTGACAAGGGTTGCCTTATGATCAGAGCTAATCGCTCCCGCCATTGTTTCCATATCAACTGTATAGGCAAGATTTACTTTTTTTGCATCTTTATGATTTTTTTCTTCTTTTGGCTGTTTATAGTCCACTTTTAATTGGTCGACCTCAATGCCCTTATAGATTTTTTCATAGCGCTTCGCAAATTCATCTGCACTGACTTTTTCCTTTGTATCAGATGACAGATACTCATACATCTTCGTATAATCCTGTTTATTCCAAAGCTTCGTGTAAGTCGAAAAGCGCTCTTCTGGACTAGGCTCATCCGAGCAGCCTGCCAAAAACAATACGCTCATCAACAAAAAGCTGGAAAATAATGCTAGTTTCTTCATGATTTCCTCCTAATGAATAGTTAGAATGGTACACATATAGTTTATCAAAATATTAGAGAAATGGGGGAATTTGTATGACTAATTTCTTCATTTTACTAATTTCCCGTGTTTATGCTAAAGCAAAAGTCCTGTACTTAAGTACAGGACTCCTACAATTAAAGCATTTTCTTTTTTCGACTCCTTTTCTCTTGCAGCCATTTTTTCAGGAAGAAAAAGCCCAATAAACTGGAAATAACAAGACCAGTTGTCGTTACAAAGACGGCCACCCATTCATATATGGTGTAATTCATATACTCTTTCCATGTTAATTTCCCTTTCCAATCTTCAATATATAGATTCATCCCGAAAATTCCGGAGATAACGGTGTAAATCGTGAGGATTTGCAAGAGATAATTACTGCTTTTCCCAGCTAGTTTATCCTGATTCTGATAGAGATAGGAAAGTGTTTCTTTTACTTCTTTATAAAGCGGGGCAATCCTAAAGGTTTCATCCGTCATTTTAAATAGCTCTTTCCCAGTGGCCGTACTGTTGACTTCGGTAAATAAGTATTTTGAGGAAAACTCGGTGATCATGAAGATTAGCTGTTCTGTACTTGATTGGTCTTTTTCCACATCAATTCGGGAGTGTTCATGTGCCAATTTCAGAAGGACTATTTTATAATAGAAGTAAAGCAACACCGCATAAAAGTGCTGGCCGTACATTTCGCTTGCGAGTTGCTGTTCAAGCTTGCCTGTCGCTTTCGTGACACAGGCAAAATGATACACGCTTGTTACAAAATAGGTTTCCTTCGCCCACCTGTCATATACCCTATCCTGACAATACCGTTCGATGTAATCGGGATTTGACGCACCGATATAGGGCTCACCATCACTATCATACCCATTCAGCTCACTAGCACGGTACAAATCATTTTTAGAAATACTACGATACTCAGGGAGTGCAATATAGCTAATTACATACATTCTTTCATCAATAAAAAAGGGTAAGCTTCCGAAATAAGACGGATCGGCTTGTTCTTCGTCTATATACTCTTCCAGCGGTGGAAGTAACTCTTTGAAGATAAAATCCTTCACCTGTTTATATTCATTTTTCATACAGCCGATTTTCGTTTTCTCTTCGTCATCGGCAATTGGTTCGAGGATTCGGAACGTGTCGCCAAAATAGAGCACATCATTGTATGAAAGCCCCTCCGGCAACGTAACACGGAGATTCATCATGCCAATATGAAATGGGCATATAAAGATATCAATTGAGTTAATAATAAAAGGGGTATTTAAATACGGTGATTCGAAGGTGCACCCAACATCCAGTTTTTTTGTAAAACGTCGCAATCCTTCCTTCTGCTTTGAACTGCTTGGAAACAAAATCGGCTCAATGTACGGCATAAAGTATTTTTCTAATTTACGGTGTAAAACTTTGTGGTCTCCATAAAATCCACCTTGCTGATTCATATCTTTCAAGTTCAAAAATACGAAATTGTCCTCTAGCAAATTTTCCACAAAAGTTTCAATCTTATTTCCATCAAGTGTGAATGGAAAGATAAACTGCTGAAAGGAACACTTCGTAAGATCATTTTTATTATTTATCACATTCATCATCTATTCCTCCGCTTAAACCGGGATGGTCCAGGTTTAATTCATCTTGCTTCTTAATTTTTACCCAGGCATACAAAAACAAAACGAAACATATTGTAAAAATAAAGTGGACAAAGTATCCGCCAACAAAAAAAAGATCCCCCAAGCATGAGCCTGGGGGCCATCGAAGAGCGTCTTTCAACTCTCCTCACTTTAGGGTACTAGAAACTGATGTTTCTAATGAAAATCCGATATTCGGAACATTTTAGCATTTATTTTTAGTAGAATAAAACACGAAAATGCACCTTATTTAAGCATTACAGCGTATTGGATGGTAATAAATTCTATTATACTGAGGTTTTCAGACGAAAATATAACTATAGGAATATTTAAGTTTTCCCCACCCTATCTTTTATATACGGTCCTACTTATCCGTTAAATTCACGTTTTAGATGAAATGAAAAAGGGTAAAAACCCAGAAAAGGAGCGACATCATGAAATCTAATAACAACAAACATCAATTCATATTAATTGAAAAAAATACCTCAAAAACAAGTGACAGAAAACGAATGAGTGAAAATGTCAAAATTCTCAATTAAACAGTAAAAACTCATGACACGTATATGTCATGAGTTTTTACTGTTTAAAATGCAATTTCATTTCCAAGATGGTTGTGCCTTACGCACTTTTTGATACCGATTACGTCCAAAAAATGTTGAATTTTCTTCATAGATGTTGCCTGATATTCATCTACTATAGAAAATTCTTTAATATAAGCGATTTTTTCCTGTATATCTGTATCTATATTATCTTGGTTGTATCCTTTTTCGTTTGATTTTTTGCATGTGTATACCACAGCTTCACCGATCTTTTTGGTTGCCTTATCAAAATAAAAAGAAAACACAATGGCACATTCTTCATCGTAAAAAGAGGGCTGAACTTTCATATTAATATCAATCATTAACCTTACACCTCTCTCCGTTTTGTTATTTATACTATAACAAAATTAATAAAAGGAAATAGGCGTTCCAAACTACGCTTACGTTTCTTCTACCCGTACCAATTGGACCTTTTATTCCCAATCCGTAGATAATTATAACTAAAGGAATATGCGCAAAAGAATAATCTCCAAAAGAACAAAAAAAACATCTTCGAATGAAGATGCTAGAAAGAGCAAAATTAAAGTTCGATTCTTATTTATATAAGCCTGGAAGTTCTGCGTATAGGCCTGGTAATTCGTTTGGAACAATCACAAAAGCAGCGATGATAAGAAAAGATACGACTAATGCTTTAGTACTTTTTTTCATAGGTCATTCCTCCTTTTTTACAAAAAAATATTGGTTAAAATAGAAATTAATTCTATAGTTATATTTAACCACACTTCTTAAAATCATATATATCGACTACAGAATCTATTTAAACCGTTAAGGACAGGTATATACAGCTTTTACCGATTTTTCATAACAAAATATAACTCTAGGCATATTTTAAGGAGAATCAAAATGGATTTTTTTGCAGTTGGACAAAAAATAAAAGAACTACGCAAACAAATCGGACTTTCACAGGAAGAGTTAGCATCCGGTATTTGTACACAAGCACAGATTAGCAAGATTGAAAAAGGTGATGTCTATCCATACGCGTCCACTCTCTATCTAATTTCTCAACGCTTAGGAGTGGATGTGAATTATTTTTTTGATATTGGCATGACACCTAGACTGGATTACGTAGAAGAAGTGATCCATCAACTAAAAATAGCCAGAAGAACCCGAAATTATGAGGAAATGCAACAAATTGTGAAGACTGAGGAAAACAGTCCACTATTTCTTCAGAACAAAAAGAATCATCAGCTGATTCTTTGGCACAAGGGCATCTATGAATACGAAAAAAATAAAGATCTAGATAAAGCTATTGAATTTATTAAACAAGCCATTGCTATTACTCATACTACGGATAAAATTTATTCGGAACGGGAGCTCGAAATTTTAAGTAGTCTCGGAGTGATGTACGTTGCCGAAGAACAATACGAAAATGCGTTTGCCTTGCTTCAGAAGGCACTTGATCATTTGAAAGCCCTTCCTATCCTAACAGATAAGACGCTAAAGACACGTTTATCCTATAATTTTGGTAGAGTGTTAACACGATTAGTCCGATACGAAGAGTCTATTACATGCTGCCGCGATGCGATAAAATGGTGCTTGGAACATGATCAATTATATGCTTTAGCCGATTTACATTACCATTTAGGCTACAACCTTGAACTGGTAGGTAACTATAAAGAAGCAAAAGAATATCTAGAAAAGTCTGCATTTCTCTTCACGTTACAAAAGAATCATACATTTGCTACGTTTATCAACAAAAGACTGGATAGTTGGAAGAATGAAATGAAAATAAACTAAAACTATATTAAAAGGCCATTCCCCACACGGGAATGGCTCTTCACATTTACGAATTCACAAAGCAAATACACAAGCTCTCATGTCCATATTCCAAAACCTGTATTCCTCCATTTCAAATTCCAAGCCAAAATGAAGTATAATAAAGAGATGCTTCAAAAAACCACTCGGGAAATGGGGTCTGACCCCTGTCCCATTGCTCAAAAACCCTGTACTTTCAAAGGTTTTCTGGTCTTTTTTATGGATGGGAAATAGGGTCTGACCCCCTCATTACGTATTCTTCGTAGTTCTGTGGGGTTTGAAAGTAATGAAGGATTTGTGTGGGGTTGACGTGCATGTTTGGTTTCCCTATTTGGAAGGCTTTATAGCTGCTCCACTTATATTCAGCGGGGTTTTTGACGATATTGGCTTTTACAGGGTTTAAATGAATATAACGGCTTGTAGTAGTGAATTGTTCGATTGATTCGATTAAGACGGAATGATAACGGCCTTGGAAAAGGTGTCCATCGTGGTCATGACGCCTATTGAAGGAGATAGCATAGCGGGAGTTCAACTTATGCATAATATCGCTGATGGGGTGCTGCATCGTTTCGAGGAGAAGATGAACATGATTGGTCATTAGGCAATAGCTATGAAGCTCGAAGAAATATTTTTCTTTCGTTTCCTTTAAATGATGCAGATAACGAAGTCGGTCCTTGTCGTCTAAAAAAATGTTACTGTGGCGATTGCCACGGCTTGTAATATGGTACATCGCACCAGGGTACCATATCCTCGGTTTACGAGGCATAAAACATCATCCTTGCCTATTCCGGGAAATAGGGTCTGACCCCTATCCGGTGTTGTTAAAGTACTGATAGATCAATGATAATACAAAAATATAATTTCGGGAAATGGGGTCTGACCCCTAAAGGAGGAGAGTATGGAGCGGGAGTTGTTGTTTGTTGGGGAGCGACTGGCAGGATTTTTGGATGCCGGGAATTCGGATGATTCGGATGTGGTAAATCAAGGGCTTCAATTGTACCGTCAGGGGCTTGTTGATCTTAAAGAGGAAGCGGTGGATACAATTACTGCTGAGGTGCAGGATGTCACTCGCTATAAGGCAAGGTTGAATCTTCTCTTCCCTCAGGATGGAAGCTGTACATGTGATTCCAGGTTTATTTGCCGGCATCAAATGGCGGTTTTCTTTTCTGCGTATTCGGAATACGCTAGTGTTTCCGATTGGTTAAGCGAATGGAACGCACCAAAGAATACCACACCCGCCCAAGCTTTACAGCAAGTAAAGCGGGCAAGTGAATTACTTAAACAAGTAGAGGAGAAATCCATTATCTTAGATAAAAGCTATCCATCATGGAAGCAATTCGTGAACGATACCTTCACGGAACAAGTAGAGCCTCATTTAGGCGCACCAACTTATGTGATTGAAAATCACATACAGACCTACTTTAAACGTCTCAGCTCCAAGGCCCCCATGGAACGGGAATGGAAGCTACTTTATCATTTTGTTACACAATTTTGCACAATGCAGCTGACACTGAGAATGATTCAGTTACATAAAAGTCAGACGCAAACGATCCGTGTCTTTTATGCACTGGCCGTCGATCTTGCAGAAGAGCTGCATGAAACGGTACAGCCGCTTAGTCGACAGGCACGCCCCTTTGCCTTTGATCCTTTCGTTTTCAGCATCAAAGAAGATGTAGCGAAGCTACTGAATGGCGGGGAAGGCCTAGAATATGAAAAGATCGATCTCTATCGGGAGATTTGGAGCTTTTTGTTCACCACGTCCTCATGGCGTAAAAAGGAACTCGAACGGGTCAAGAAAGAACTTCCAGAACAGTATTTAGGTACGACTGAGCGTACCTCCTATTCTCTAGCAGCGATTCACCTATCCCTGCTAGAGAATCAGGATCATCAGGCGATTGAACTTCTCCATGAATTGAAGAAGGAAGCCTGTCCGTATATCTTTTATTGGCTGACTCTCCTGTCTGAATCAGACAACCGTTCACGGGCCATTCCTTTCATTGAGTTCATCATCGCTCATGTACAGGAGTTTTTGGAGGATCTGTCTGATTATTATCAGCGGGTGGATTTCGTTCGGACCTTTACGACTTTGATTAGCAGCTGCTGCTATAAGTTAAAGCGGACCGATTTGCTTGAAAAATTTTACCGGGCTACCCTTCCACACAGCTATTGGAACTACGCAAATTTCCTTTTTGAACAAGGACAATATAAAAAATGGGTGGAGATGCATATTTACTCAGATATCAGCATTGATTTAATCAGCAGTGAATCCATTAAAGAAGTGGTCTCTAAGGAACCTGAACTAATCCTGCCCCTTTATTACCATGCGGTTCAGGAAAAAGTGTCCTTGAAAAACCGTCCTGCCTATAAGCAAGCTGTTCGCTATTTAAAAAAGATGCGCACTATCTATAAAAAGAGTAAAAAAGAAGACGTATTCGAACGCTATATTCTATATGTAGCCGATTCAACGAAACGGCTACGCGCTTTCCAAGAAGAACTAAAAAGGGGTAAGCTAATCGATGTTTAATCCAGGAAAATTAAAAATCAAAATAGCGGCTCTCGAAAACGGAACCTACGTCCTTGGTGTCGTCAATGAAGAGAATAGCTTTCTCAACACGAATTATATTCGCAGACTGTTATTTAATTGGGATGACGCCAGCTTTTACGGTACTAAAATGACGACCGATACGATAGAAGGAAATCCAGTTTTCATTCTTGACGCTTGGGGTCTGCTCAATTTTTTTGCGAAGGAAAGCTTTAACTCCTTCATTGAATGGGAATGGTCCGAGATTTCCTCCCTTTGCCTGTCTGCAGCACCTGTTCTCCATGAATCCATTGAAGCAGGAATTCCCGTACCGGATTTCACTAATTTACAGTTGGACTCAATCGGCTGGAAGCTGCCGGAAGAAGTAGAGGAGGAATTTGTTCCTTCCTTTTGGGAAGAAGAAATCTCCTTGGACCTTCCTACACATGAAATGGAAACCAATCGAACTTTTATCGAGAAGTGGTATAATGGTGCCGCGAATATGTATTTAAAAAACTACTCACCGATGCAGCATAAATGGAGCGAAGCTGTCGGAGCATTAAAGGATTCACGACTTTCTCCTGAAGAATTGCAGGCCTTTTTCGACAAAGACAGCTGGCAGGAGTGGCTCGGCGCCCAGCATGATCCTAAACCATTCACTATAGGACTTCGGTTAACTGAGCCCCCGGATGGTGATGGACCTTGGATACTCGATGTCACCCTTCGTTCCAAAAGAGATGAGAATATCATCGAAACATATACAGGAAAAAAACTGCCGCGTGGCTGGAATAAGTACGCAAGCGATGTGGTGCGTGCTACTAAACGCTGGCAACTCGTCGTGCCCTGGCTTGGAGAGAATGGTCGTCTAAAAAGAGAGCTTTCGGAAACCGACGCATGGGAGTTTTTGACCGATGCTAGCGAAAAATTACTGTTTCTTGGTGTTGAAATTCTCCTTCCATCCTGGTGGCTAGCCCTGAAAGAGTCCACTCTCAAGGTGAAAGCAAAAGTAAAAAGCCAATCGAATCGGGGCCCCTCTTACGTTGGCCTTAAAGCTTTAATGGACTTTGATTGGCGGTTCTCCCTGAATGGTAAAGAGCTCACTGAGGCGGAGTTCGAGGAGCTCGTCAATGAAAAACGCAGACTCGTTTATATTCGTGGCCAATGGGTTAAACTCGACCCAGCTTTCATTAAGCAAATTCAGGAACTGATGGAAACAGCCAATGAAAAAGGTATTCAATTGTCGGATTTGCTTCAGCAAGAGTTATTGAACAGCACAGAAGTGGATGGCGATGATGATTCAGAAAACGACGAAATGCTCCGAATTCAATTTGAATTGAATCAGGAGCTTCGTAAAATGGTGGGAAGACTGCAGGAAACAAAAAACATTTCCATCCTGCCCATTCCTAAGACACTTCAAGGCGATTTGCGTCCCTATCAAAAACTCGGCATGAGCTGGCTGCTTTTTTTAAGAGAGCATGGTTTTGGAGCTTGTCTTGCAGACGATATGGGGCTCGGGAAAACCGTTCAGATGATTGCCTACCTACTTCATGTGAAGGACACTGAAGGAGCCCTTAAGGAGCTCCCTATTGCCTCGAAGGATGAACAAAAGAGTGAACCGATCATTGTCGACGAAGAAAGTAACACGGAGAGCAGCGATGAGGTAGAAATAATTACCTCCATTCCAGAACTTGTTTCAGTTCAATCAGCCCTTATCGTCTGTCCAACATCCGTTCTTGGCAACTGGCAAAAAGAATTAGAAAAATTCGCGCCCACACTTAAGGTTCATCTTCATTACGGATCTAATCGAGCTAAAGGTGAAGCCTTTGCTAAAAAAGCAGCGGGCCATGATATCGTTTTAACTTCATATGGCCTGACCCACCAAGATGTGGCTGAACTGTCTTCCATCCATTGGAGCAGTGTCATCCTTGATGAAGCACAGAATATCAAGAATGCCCAAACAAAGCAATCCAAGGCGGTTCGCAAGCTTAATGGCAGTCATCATATCGCCTTAACGGGTACGCCAATGGAAAACCGTTTAAGCGAATTATGGGCAATCTTTGACTTTATTAACAAAGGCTATCTTGGAACACTTGGTCAATTCCAGGAAAAATATGTGGCGACCATCGAACGTGAAGAACAGAAGGGTAAAATTAAGGAATTACAGCGCTTGATTCAACCATTCTTGCTCCGCCGGACAAAACGTGATAAAGAAGTCGCTCTGAATCTTCCGGATAAGCAAGAGCAAAAGGAATTCGTTCCGCTTACCACCGAGCAAGCATCACTGTATGAACAGCTAATCAAGGATACCTTTACTGATATCGAACAGCTGTCGGCCTTTGAACGAAAAGGCATCATACTGCAAATGCTTAATAAACTAAAGCAACTTTGCAATCACCCTGCTCTTTATTTAAAAGAGACGGAAAAAGAAAACATCCTGAAGGCACCTAACCGCTCTGGCAAACTTGAGAAACTGACTGAGCTTGTCGACGCTGTCCGCGAACAAGATGAAAGCTGCCTCATTTTCACACAATATATTGGGATGGGCAACATGATGAAGGAATTGTTAGAAAAACGGTATGGCTTTGAAGTTCCCTTCCTGAATGGGAGTGCGAACAAAAAGCAACGTGATGATATGATTACTCGATTCCAAGATGGAGATTTTCCAATCTTCATTCTATCGTTAAAAGCAGGTGGCACAGGACTTAATTTAACAGAAGCAAACCACGTCATTCACTATGATCGCTGGTGGAATCCAGCTGTTGAAAATCAAGCTACAGACCGTGCCTATCGAATTGGACAACAGCGGTTCGTTCATGTTCATAAGTTAATATGCACAGGGACACTGGAAGAAAAAATCGACCAGATGCTTGATAAAAAGCAAGCACTAAACGACGAAATTATCAGTAGTGACAACTGGATCACTGAACTTTCCACAGAGGAAATAAAGGACTTAGTTGCACTTCAATAATGTACTCACACTCAAAAAAACCTCTCACGATACGAAGAATGAATGAGGGCAGGGTGTTAGCTTATTAAGACATAAAAAAAAGGGAGAATACATATTCGAGATGTATTCTCCTTTTTCATTCAAAAAGCGCCGATTAATACTGCAATTTTTAACTCTTAAAAACCTTTCATAGCTAGCAAACTAGTCTATAACTTTCTCGGATCCAGTTTATTTAAAGCAATCCTTGCTTTAACCCTGTTCATTCATCAAAGAACCCTTCTCCTAATAGCGTAAGGAATGATTGCAACACGGAATATACACATCTGGATCTATGATAGATAGCATGACTCTTTATAAATCCTGGTACTTCGATTGGCTTGAACGCAAATTGGTTTTTTTACAATTCTCTTTCGCAACACGAAGGCTAGAGAAGAATATCGTTTAAAAAGAAGAGCTTGAGTTATCACCAGAAATGGAAAGGGAGATAATGAAAACAGATCAAAACTATCATGTAAGGCTAATACATGAATTTGCATAGTTTTAACTGCAAATAAGAAAGGGAAATTGCATTTCCTACTTAAATATAGATTATCCAACTGGGTAATCTACTTCTTTTCCAGATTAGTTAAGTTCGAATTCAGATGCCATTTATCTGTTTCAAAACATCGATTTCACCATATAGAGAGCCGTAATCCAGATGATGATTGCAGAGGTTTTATTTAATATTTCAAGGAATTTTCCAGATGTATCAACCTTTTTTAGCAATCGTCCCGCAAGACATAATCCATGGAACCAGCACCATGATACCACGATGCATGTTGCCGTGAAAATCATTTTATCCGTTCCGGAATAAACAAGTGAACTCGAACCGATTACACCTATCGTATCTAAGATTGCATGTGGATTCAGTAGTGATACGGATAAAGCAAATACAATTTGTTTTTTGGTGGACATCTGTATAGTTTGAGCATCTGACCGTGAGTTCGCTTTGGCGAACCAAATCTGAAAACCCATATACAATAAAAATATAACTCCGATTATGATTAATGTAAGACGCAACCAATCATATTGCATGACAATCAACGAAACACCTAGAATAGCTAACAGAATGAGTACTGTATCACAAATGGCAGCTGTGATCGTTGCAGGCAATGCTTTTTTTAAGGTAAGTTGGGTTGCTCCTTGATTAAAAATAAATATATTTTGCACTCCTAATGGCAGTATCAGCCCTAATGCCAATAACAATCCATGAAAAAATGGTCCCATACGAATACCTCCCTCCATTCATATTCAGTATAATGAAAAAAACAAGGGGATTGACCATCCATTTGGTTGGTTTTCAATCCAACCAATTTATAATGAATATAGAACATGAAAGGAGTGGTTTTCGTATGTTTATCGAATGGAGACCAAACCGGCCGTCCAACCAATCTCTTCACCAACAAATAGTAGATTGGATGAAACAACAAATTACACGAGGGGAATGGCCAGTTGCTACCAAGCTTCCATCACAACGCTCATTGGCCGATTCTTTTGGCGTAAACCGAAGTACCATCATTACAGCTATAGATGAGTTGATTGCAGACGGACTATTAGAAACTAAGGTTGGGTCTGGCACATTCGTTTCGAATAACACATGGAATGTGCTCGTCTCCAGCAAACAGCCCGACTGGAAAAACTATGTCCGGAATGGCCTTCATGAACCTAATTTAAAAACGATTCAGGACATTAATCAGTATGAAACAGACATTGCCATCATCAGATTAGGCACAGGCGAACTTTCTCCATCTCTATTGCCTACAAAAAAAATCGAAAAGACGTTGCAATCCACTTCTTTTGATGCCCACTCATTAGGTTATTCTGAACCCAAGGGTGATAAAAGGCTTCGCCAATGTATAAGTGTTTATTTAGAAACAAAAGGGGTCAACGCAAGCCCCAGCTCCCTCATGATCGTTTCTGGTGGGCTTCAAGCACTCCAATTGATTTCAGTTGGTTTACTTCAAAAGGGATCAATGGTTTTACATGAATCCCCTTCCTATATAAATTCTGTTCATCCTTTTCAATCTGCGGGTATGCACTTAGTAGGCTTATCAAAACAAGGCCGAGAAAGTATTCCCACACAAATAAAGCGCATCAATGGAAGGAAGAAAGCGTCACTGTTTTATACTGTTCCAACGTTTAACAATCCAACCAATACTACATGGACAAAAGAGGAAAGACTAAACCTCTTATCCATGTGTAAA
The DNA here is from genome assembly GCF_056402095.1 of Peribacillus sp. P4_C12. Lineage (NCBI taxonomy): Bacteria > Bacillati > Bacillota > Bacilli > Caryophanales > Bacillaceae > Peribacillus > Peribacillus sp. P4_C12. The sequence continues at coordinate 176,116 of NZ_JBFUIB010000001.1, read as the reverse complement.
AAAGAACAGATTCCGATTATTGAAGATGACGTATATAGTGACTTGTGGTTTGAAAAGGAACCGCCGCTACCTATTAAATCCCTTGATACAGATGGCCTTGTATTGCACATTGGCAGTATGTCCAAAACATTAAGCCCCGGATTGCGCATCGGATGGATTGCTGGTCCAATAACTGTGATTGAACGTTTAGCAGATATTAAAATGCAAATGGATTACGGGTCCAGTGCTCTTTCCCAACACCTTGTGGCAGAATGGTTAGCAAGTGATCAATATTCTAAGCATTTAGAGTGGCTAAGGCATGAGTTGATAGTACGTAGAGATTTTACATTAACTCTTCTCAATCAATATTTTAAGGGACTGGCTGAATGGCAAATACCTCAAGGCGGATTTTATATATGGTTAAAATTATGTAAACCAATTGTGAATCCAAACCTTTTCAAGCAAGCGCTAAAGGAGAACATACTCCTTAATCCGGGGTACATATATGAACCAAATAACAATACACATTTACGGCTTTCATATTCTTACGCCTCGGAGGAACAATTAGCTTATGGTATTCAAACCCTCTCAAAGATCATTCGGCGGTTGATTTAAATTCTTGAAGGATTCAGAAAGCCGACTCATCATGTTGAGACATAAATGGGAGCTGCCTGCAGCCCCATTCTTATTGACTGAACAATCAACAGGCAGTGGTAAGGAATCTTATCGAATTACTTCTCGAAAGTCACTAACCTTTCACTGCTTACTAAGAAAGTTAAAGAAGAGGATATCATGGAGTAGTGGCTTTCCTTTTTGCGTCCCACTCTTTCGGCCTGACTATGAAAAAAGAATGGTAATTTCCATGATTGATCATTATATGCTCTAGAATTGTAGTAAGCGCCTCTCCCTTATTCAGCTGATAATCCTCTGAAATTTCCTCAATGGTGATTTTTTCTTGATGAGGGTCATATTTGATTGATGTTTTAACAATACCCTTTTCAAATAGCGAAAGGGTAACCTCCTGACAAAGCGGATAATCGTGATAGGCTAAATCTGTGCGGGGTACTTTTTCAAATGGAGAATTAACATGTTGAAGTGTATCAAAGAAACTCGGTTTTGTAATTGATAACTGGTCACTTGCTCTTTTTTCAAATTTAATGGTAATTCCGCGACTATATACCTTTTTGTTCAAACCCTTTTTATAATTCATAGATACCCTCCTATTTAGATTGGTTCTTTATACCTAATTCCTTTATCTTCTATTATATTCCTGCCAGAACCCGAAAATAAATATTTTCTCTCATAGATTTCGTTATTGGCATGGTGAAAATACCATAAAGCTACTGAAAGCTTGTCGAAGAAATAAGCTGCTCAAACTTCACCTTTTGAAAATTCCACAGAAATTTTTATCATAGGTCTAATACGAAAAAACAGCCCCCTTGGATAAGAGGGCTGCCTTACGTTTATTTTTTGGCTTTTTGAATGTTGAATACTTTCTTCGATTCATTTCCGGCAAGATCGGTTATCTTAAATTCAAACTTATTGTTGCCTGGTTTAAGCGGTAGTTCCAAATCCTCTATCTTCTTCTTATAGGAACGCATTTTGTATGGTTCCTTGAATTCGTTATAGAATACTTCGCTTCCGTTCAAATAAAGGCGGATCTCATCGAAATTATCCTCTACTGTCACGTCCACTTTTGGATTTGACCCTTTGACTCCCACAGTTGCTGGCACACCTTTAACCTTTAAACCTGGTTTTGTCGCATCAACCATTATCGTCCGCTTAAAGGAAACCGTGTTATCCCATTTGTCTGTTGCTTTAACAGTAAAGCTTTGGACGCCATCCCCAAATTTCTTTTCAATAGAGAATTCATACTTATTCTTCGTTTTGTTATACGTTACAGGGACCCTTTTATTGTCGATTGTAAATTCCTTTATTTCCGACGCTTCTTCAATTTCACCTGTTATTTTGATTTTATTTTTATTGTTCACGCTTAAGGCTTCAGGACTTTTGATCTTAACTGCTGGTGCATTATTATCGATTGGAGCTGAATCAGTGGCCAATTCGGTGTCAGCTGCTTTTTCATTACCAGCGAAGTCTATTGCCACGACCTGTACCTTTTCCCCTCTTACATCAGGTAGAGTGAATTTTTTCGTATTCGCTGCAAGGGGCTCTTTAAGGATAGATTCACCATCGATTTGTACATCGTAATAGGCAATTCCTGAACCATTTAAATTATCCTTACCTTGGATGGTTAACACCTTACCTATTTTCGAAATCTTAACTGTCGGCTCTAAGGTATCTACTTTGATAGGCATTTTATACGTCTGCCATTTTGCACCCTCGTAATCTATCATCGCTTTGATTTCAAAATAATAGACTCCATCTTTAGCGAGTGCATTATTAATTTTACCATCCCATTTACGGGCAGGATCAAGAGAGTAATAGGACCCTTCTCCGCCATCATAATAGTCCTTACGCACATTATTCTCAGTTCGAAGTTTCCGAACTGATTTGTTTTCACCATTCAATATATTGAATTCTACCTTTTTCGCATTCCTTAAGAATGATAGGATCGGCACGAAGTCATCCTGTGCTCCATCACCGTTCGGGGAAATCGCAATATATTTACTATTAAATGTTTTTCCTGCAGGGTCGTACCCAAGATATGTGAAATCTTCATCTGCTGTCGAGACTCCTCCTGCCATGCCATAGAACGACTCTTTATCATACTTAGTTCCATCTAGGATCGGGGCCTTGTCCCATTCTCCTTTAAAACCTACATACGGAACATGGAGTTCTGGTTTTGTGTCAGTTGGATCCTTCAGTGTCACGAACCCTTCAACAAAATATCCATTTGGGAAGACCTTGTCAATGTCTACAAGTGTCTGAAGATCATCGCCAAGTACTTTTGCATTGGATATGTCCACTTTCACTTCAAATGTAACCGATTTTTTTGCAGGTACGGTAATCTTGTTTGTATTTTTATTATTAATTTTAATCGAAGCGTTCTGAATTTCCTGTGCCTCTAATTGGTTAGCGGAATAACCCAGTTGACCCTGGATAGCATAGTCTGTTTGGATATTTCCTTTTACATCATATTTGACTGCTTTGTTACTGAAGTTTTCAACCTTCAAAGTAAAGGCGAACTTATTGCCGATTTCCTTCATAGCAACCTTCGCTTCTTTCGTAAATGCCTCCGTCACGACAGCTGGTGTGGACAAAGCAGATTGTAGCTGCATGACACCTGCTCCTTGCCTCCGAGGCGAGTAAGGATTTTTCCAACCAAGAGCATTATTGACGACACCTTGATCCGTTAATGGCTTTGAAGTATTCATCATCAGGTTCTTAGCCAAATTCGCCCGCGCAAATCCATTTAGTTTAAATTCTTTATCCACTCTTTCAAGAACCAGTGCAGAACCCCCGGATACATGCGGTGCCGCCATCGAGGTACCACTCATCATGCCATATTCATCATTGTTCAACGTCGAGTATATTTGTCCACCTGGAGCTGTGATTTCTGGTTTAAAATCCAGATTCGGTGCGACACCCCATGAACTGAATGAGCTCATTTTCCCTGCTTCGGGATTTACAGCTTTTGTCTTATCACCATTAAAGGTAACCTTCACCTTTTCCCCTTCAGTTATGGCTGTTTTCAACTTTATTCCATCCGATTTCAACATAAACAACTGCGGAATCGTTATGCTTGGATCTGTAGCCATAGAAATATACCCATCAGCATTGTTAAAAATAATGACTCCTGCCGCTCCTGCTGCCTGAGCATTTTGGGCTTTTTCAATAAAAGAAAGCGTGCCGCGCTCAATAAGGGCAAACTTGCCTTTCACATCCACTTTCGAAAGCTCCCCTGGCGTCCCAAGACCTGCAACAACCAAGTCATATGTTTTATCCTTTAGAGCATTGGGATGTACGCTTGAAGCCGACATGAACGGTGCTTTCCCTTCCTGCCCTTTCATATCATAAGTAGCCGCATCTAAATCCATGAAGTTATTCTCGACGGATGCTACTTGTACCGAATCATGAGCAAGTCCAGGTGAACCTGAAACGCCGATATCCGGGTTTGAGGCCGTTGGGTTTGCAAACCCATTACCAAAATGAGCCGAGTTCCCTGCTGAAATCGACATGAGTATCCCATTATTCACAGCTCTCGAAACCGCCTGCTGCTCAGGATCTTCAGCTGATACAAAACCTGCAGTAGATCCTAGGCTCATGTTCAGCACATCTGCCCCAAGAATAATTGCATCATCAATTGCCTTAATATAAATATCGCCCCATGTTGTCTGCATAGCAGGGTCATTCCCAAATACCTTTAAAGCAAGCAACTGGGCTTCAGGAGCGACCCCTTTAATGCCGCCATTCTCTTCATCCCCATTGGCTCCTGCGGTTCCAGCTACATGCATTCCATGCATCGAAGCCTCTTCACCAAGATCAAGGATTTCTTCATTTTCGTCCATGTAATTGTATCCATAAGGTACCTTCGCAGTATAATAGTTACCTAATAGATGGCTAGAATCCTTTATTCCACTAATTTCACTTTCAGTCAGTTCTGCTTTATTTTCATCGCTTAGAACCATATCACGGTGAGATGGGTCGATTCCAGTATCTATAATACCGACGACCATTCCTTCCCCTTTATAACCATACTCCCGCCAAGCTTCCTGAGCCTGGACAAGTTCTTTACTATAAATCATCTCCGGCTTTTCAACAGGACGTTCATATTCATTCGCTATATGTACTTCAGCAACTTCAGGCATGGCCTCGACCTTTTTAATTTCGCCATATTGAAGCTCTGCACTGAAACCATTTACCACTGTCGTAAAGCTTTCTAGTTCCTTGAATGCTATTTTTTTCTCTTTCACTTTATTTTTCACTTTTTTCTGGTTGGCCAACTTTTCGGACTTTAATTGTTGCCTCTTATTTTTAGATAGCTCTTTAAAAAGTTTCCCTTCCTTCGAAGCTATTTCTATTGCCGGGGCTTCCTTCATCTCTACGATGACCCTTACCTTCTCGTTACTTTTGTATTTCTTTTCCGTTTCGTTTTTCTTTAACTTTAAAATACTTTCCTGATTCTTCTTTCCAACGCTCGATCCGTTCGAAGGATCAGGGAGCTTGGCTGCGGAAACGGTTGCCGTAAATACTAATAGAAAGATTGCTAGAATGGACAAGCTACGTTTAATCAATGAACTTTTCCTCCTCTAAAATAATCAATTTTTGGAATTTTCTTACTAAGTATAAAAGTATCACAACCTTTGGGGTGATTTTAAGAGATAATAGTCACTATTTTCCTATTTATAACTAGGATTTTGTTATTATTTTTCATATTTTAATAGATTTGTAAGAAAAACAAAAAAGATGGTGATTGTAAAAGAATCACCATCTTTTAACATTTAGTTTTTCATTCTCGGATCCAATGCATCACGCAGTCCATCACCCATTAGGTTAAAGCCGAGGACAGTTAGCATAATCGCAAGACCAGGAAACAGCACCGTCCATGGTGCCTGAATGATAAATGACCTCGAATCGGCAAGCATTTTTCCCCACTCTGGTGCCGGCGGTTGTGCACCGAGACCAAGGAACCCGAGTGCTGCACACTCAATAATGGCAGTGGCAATCGCCAAAGTACCTTGAACAATAATCGGTGCAAGGCTATTCGGGAGAACGTGATGAAGTAGAATTCGGCCATCCCCCATTCCTATTGCCTTGGCAGCTGTTACATATTCCTCTTCTTTCACTGTTAATACCCTCGAACGTAAAAGCCTGCCGAATATAGGGACATTGACGATGGCAATGGCAATAAGTGCATTGCGAAGTGAAGGCCCCAATACGGCTACTACGGCAATGGCAAGCAATATACTTGGAAACGCTAGAATAATGTCAAAAACCCTCGATATGATTGTATCTATCCACTTTCCGTAATACCCGGCGATAATTCCTAGAAAAGACCCGACGACGACAGACCCGGCCACAGATAAAAAACCAATTCCTATTGATATGCGCGAGCCATAGATAACCCTACTCAAAATGTCACGGCCAAATTCATCCGTTCCAAACCAATGTTCTGAAGATGGAGACAGATGTTTATCACTAAGCTTCTGCCCCTCAAATGAATAAGGTGCAATAATCGGTGCGAAAATAGCGATTAAGACAAAAAATAAAACAATACCAAGACCAACAAGGGCTATCTTATTTTTCTTAAAGCTTTTCCACCCTTCCTTCCAAGGAGAGATGACTTTTTCCTCTGTCTCTTGGGGATTAAGGATTGGCGATGTATTCGTTGCTATTTCAGGCATGAGCTTCCCTCCCTATTTATTTATACTTAATCCTAGGATCAATCGCTGCATACAACAAATCCACAACTAGGTTAATCATGACAAACAAAAAGGCGATGATGAGGATTCCGGACTGAATGACCGGATAATCCCGGGAAAGAATTGCATCATAAATGTATGTACCGATACCTGGCCAACCAAAAATGTTTTCCGTTAAAATAGCCCCTCCTAAGAGCAACCCTGTCTGTAGGCCGATAACCGTAACCACTGGAATTAAAGCATTCTTCAAGGAGTGCTTATAAACAACCCAAAACATTCTCATTCCCTTGGCTCGAGCCGTACGGATGAAATCCGATCTCATTACCTCTAACATGGACGAGCGTGTCATCCTTGCAATAATCGCCATCGGAATGGTAGCAAGCGCGAGTCCCGGTAAAATTAAATGCTTAACCACTTCGCTAAATTGGTCAACTCTTCCAGAAATGAGGGTGTCTAATAAATACAGACCCGTTATTGCCTCAACAGGATCCCTGATATTGTCACGCCCTGTCGTAGGAAGTAAGTCCCATTGAATCGAAATGATATATTGTTCCATTAGTCCAAGCCAGAATATCGGCATAGACAAACCAATCAACGCAATGACCATTGCTGCATAATCAAACCATGAGTTTTGGAACCACGCCGAAATAATACCGGCATTTACACCAATGACTACAGCTATAAGCATTGCAATCAAGGCTAACTCAATCGTCGCCATTAGATAAGGCACAATTTCTTCAGATACCGGACTCTTTGTTTTTAAGGAAACACCAAGATCGCCTGTTAACAGACCTAATAGATAATCCCAAAACTGAATAAACCAAGGTTTATCCAAACCGAGTTCCTTTGTCATTGCCGCAACTGCCTCTTTTGTTGCTTGCTGTCCTAAAATTACTTGTGCAGGATTTCCTGGAATCGCACGAATCATCATAAATACAATAAACGCCATTCCAAGTAATACTGGAATGAGGGATCCTAAACGCCGTACGGTATAGGAAAACAAAACAATCACCCGCCTTTTTACAATAGGGTCCTTTACATTCACCCTCGATTATTTTGAAATGCATTCCATAACAAAACCGGGAAGCATGCATAAATCCATACTCCCCGATTCGTACGGTTAATTCTCTATAGACACGTTAACTAGAGATTGAGAACCGGTTGGATGCGGAACGAATCCTTTTATTGTCTTAGTTCCAGCAAGTTGTGGTAAAGAGTGTACAAGTGGAACCCATGGCGCTTCTTCATGAATGATTTCCTGCGCTTTTCCATATAACTCATTACGTTTATCTTCTTCTGCAGTAGATTGAGCTTCAATCAATAGTTCATGAACCTCTTCGTTTGCATAGCGAGCATAGTTATTTGATCCGATATTATCTTTATCCAATAAGGTGTAAAGGAAGTTATCTGCATCTCCATTATCGCCTGTCCAGCCTAGCATGAAGGATTCAGCTTCTCCTGCCTGCACTTTCTCTAAATATGCAGCCCATTCATACGAAACGATATTTGCTTCGATACCTACTTGTTTTAAGCTTGCTTGAATGGCTTCAGCTACTTTTTGACCATCTGGCATATATGGACGTGGTACCGGCATTGCCCAAAGATCCATTTTGAACCCATCTTCAAGTCCAGCCTTTTTAAGTAATTCCTTAGCTTTTTCTACATCGTAGTCATAGTCTTCAATGTTGTCATTGTATCCAGAAACAGATGGAGGCATTGGATTCTTAGCAGGCTCAGCTGTGCCTTCGTAAAAGTTATCAATGATTTCTTTTTTGTTAATTAGGTGTGAGATGGCTTGGCGTACTTCCTTTTTGTCGAATGGAGCTTTTTCAACATTGAATGCAAAGTAGCCGACATTCATGGATGGACGTTCGAATATTTGTAGTTTGTCATCCCCTGTTACTTTGCTAATATCACTTGGGTTTAACCCGTCCATTAGATCAACTTCACCTTTGATTACAGCATTTAATCGAGCAGAGTTATCTTTAATGACTTTAAACGTGATTCCATCAAGCTTTGGCAGTCCATCTTGCCAATAGTCATCATTTTTCACCACTTCAATCGTATCGCCTGGTTTCCATGATTTAAATTTGAATGGACCTGTTCCAGAAGGATTCTTACCGAAATTGTCTGCATCTTTTTCAAAGCCAGTTGGACTTGCTATTGCAAATGTAGGCATAGCAATATTTTTCAAGAATGGTGCCTGCGGACGATTTAAAGTGAATTCCACTGTATTACCATCAATAGCTTTTACCTCTTTGATAACATGGCCTTCATCACCTTCAAAGCCGCCAAACATAGAGGCATAGTATGCAAATTTAGCTTCATCCTTACTTTGTGCCCAGCGCTGAAAGTTTTTAACAACTGCTTCCGCATTGAAATCCGAGCCATCATGGAACTTAATGCCGGTTTTCAATTTGAATGTATATGTCTTTGCGTCATCGGAAACATCCCATGATTCTGCAAGACCTGGCTTTATTTCCGTATTATCTTCTCCGTATTTTACAAGGGTTTCAAAAACCTGCTGTGTGACGATAAATGATTCACCATCCGTTACTATAGCGGGATCAAGTGAAACTGCATCGCCGCCTTTACCATAAATTAATACGCCTCCTTTTGCTTCACTTGATCCCCCTTTATCTTCATCTTTCTCTTTGGTTGTAGATGAGGAACATCCTGCAAGTGCAAGTGAAAGCGCCAGGATAGTAGTTAACAATAAAGCCCATGTCTTCTTCATATTCTTCCCCCTTTATTTTTTTAAGAATTTATGTGTACGTCGTGTCAATTGTATAAATGACAAGCAACGTAGTGACCGGGTTTATGCTCATGCAAGACGGGTTTTACTGATTTGCACTCCACCATGGCCTGCGGGCATCTCGTATGGAAGGGACAACCGCTTGGCGGGTTAGATGGGCTTGGAACATCGCCCTGCAAGATTACTCTATCTCCCTTATATTCCACATCTGGAATCGGCACAGCAGATAATAAAGCCTGCGTATATGGATGAAGGGGGTCTTCGTAGAGTTCTTCACTTCCCGTCAATTCAACGATATGACCAAGATACATGACACCGACGCGGTCAGAGATATGCCTTACTACGCCAAGATCGTGGGCAATGAATAAGTAAGTCAGATCAAAATCCTTCTGCAAATCTTGCAAAAGATTCAACACCTGAGCTTGAATCGACACATCCAGTGCAGATACGGGCTCATCAGCGATAATCAGCTTAGGGTTAACTGCAAGTGCCCTAGCAATGCCAATACGTTGCCGCTGACCACCACTGAATTGATGTGGGTACCTTTTGGCATGGTAACTGCTTAAACCAACAACCTTTAGGAGCTCCTGCACCCGGTGTTGGCGTTCCTTTTTATCTTTTAAACCATGAACGATAAGGGGCTCTTCCAATATCTTTTCAACAGTATGCCTGGGATTAAGGGACGCGAATGGGTCCTGAAAAACCATTTGCATTTCTCGACGCATCTTTCTCATTTCACGAGAAGTTAAAGTCGTTAGGTCTTTTCCCTCAAAATAAACATTCCCTTCACTTGGCTCAAGCAATCGAAGCAGTAACCTACCTGTTGTTGACTTTCCGCAACCGCTTTCACCAACAAGACCTAAGGTTTCTCCTTTATAAATGGAGAATGACAAACCATCAACGGCCTTTACCTCCCCCACCGTCTTCCCGAGAATACCTCCTTTGATTGGAAAATGCTTCTTCAAGTTTTCTACCTTAACTAATGGTTGAGTCATGCAATGCTGCTCCTTTCCCATCTTCATACATCCAGCAGCGTACTTGCTGGCCGTTATCGAATTCCAGAAGTGACGGGGTCTCACTTAGACATTTCTCCAGAGCATGAGAGCAACGAGGGGCAAACTGGCAGCCCTGGTTGCTTGTTCCTGGCCTTGGAACATTACCTGGAATCGAGTAAAGCCGCTCTTTTTTTAGACGCATATCAGGAATCGATTGTAGTAAACCGACCGTATATGGATGTTTCGGATTTCGAAAAATCGTTTGCACTTGTCCTTCCTCTATTACCTTGCCGGCATACATTACAATGACACGCTCACACATTTGCGCCACAACGCCAAGATCGTGAGTAATCATCATGATTGCTGTATCTGTCTCTTTATTTAAGTTCTTCATTAACTCTAAAATTTGTGCTTGAATCGTCACATCCAAAGCGGTTGTCGGTTCATCTGCTATGAGAAGTTTCGGCTCACAGATCATTGCCATTGCAATCATGACCCTCTGTCTCATCCCACCTGAAAGCTGATGGGGATATTCATTGATAAGTTCCTCAGCACGTCCAAGCCCAACCAGCTTTAACATTTCCACGGCTCTTTGACGGGCCTGCTTTTTATTCCATTTTCTATGTATCCGAAGAGTCTCCACCAATTGCTCTCCAATTGTAAAAACTGGATTCAAGCTTGTCATTGGTTCCTGAAAAATCATGGCAATTTCATTTCCGCGAATCTTTCGCATTTTCGCTTCAGAGGCATTGGCGATGTTAACCCCTTTAAAAAGAATCTCTCCTTCTACCTTACCAGCCGGAGAGGGAACTAGTCCCATGATGGACAAAGAAGTTACACTTTTCCCGCAGCCAGATTCCCCAACAATCCCCAGCACCTCACCTGGATTGATGTGAAAATCAATGGAATTTACGACTGGAATTTCCCCATCGTCAGTACGAAAACTCGTTCGTAGTCCGTTCACTTCAATAATTGGTCCCTTCATTACATCACTTCCTATATATAACTATTTTACCAATTTAATATTATTTGATTTATTATTGCATCTAAATTGAAAATTTACAATATATTTTCTTAAAATTCTAATTTTTTAGAATAATAATTTTATTTTACATTTACCACTTTGTTGTACATATTTATTACATAAAGAAAATGACTGCGATTTTGCAGTCATTCAAAAGGAGGGAATCAAGTACCTTGATTCAATTTAGGGGGTAATCGGAGATACTTACGGGGGAAAAGCCAAATCGGCTTTGGGGAAATAATGGGAGTAAACGAGTCTTATATGAAGTAATACTTTTACGAAATTGTTTTATGTTGATGAAAAAGACGCCTGGTTCAAGAATAGAAATTCACGTTAGACTATAAACCAATATGCTCAAAATCCTTTGGCTTAACATCATTTTGTTTAGATCCTATGAATTGAACCTTCTCGGCGACAACTTCGGTAACATATACTTTTTTACCTTCTTGGTTTTCGTATCTCCTTGTTTGAATTCTGCCGGTAATGCCAATTAAGGCCCCTTTTTTGCAATACTGAGCGGTGTTTTCAGCTGTCTTTTTCCATATGATACACTGTACAAAGTCCGCCTCATAATCGCCTACTGTATTACGAAAGTTACGGTTGACCGCTAACGTAATATTGGAAACTGCCTTGCCATCCGGTGTGTATCTTAATTCGGGGTCCTTCGTCAGTCTCCCTACAAGGGTAATTTGGTTGATCATCTTTTCACTCCTTTCTCTTTAATATGCTTTTATCATAATGAATCTTTCATCAAATGGAAAATCGACAAAATAATCTGTGTCCACCCATTTTCTTCATAAAAACCTGATTTGTATTTACCTAAAATTCAATTTTTGCAATGGAAAGTAAGTAAAAAACAAAAAGAATACAAATTTAAATTTTTTGCAAATTTTTATTGTATCGTTCATAATTTAGACAATTGTTGGGTTTTCATTTCATTAAGGTACGGTTTTTTAGTATGATATAATTACCTTTAAAAGGATTAACAGGTTTAAACTTTCACGAACCCAATCAAATATCGGAAATCTAGGTTTAAGAGGGGTATTTTCCACCCTTCTTCATACAGGCAAGAAACGGAGGAATTAGATGAAATCGTTTAAATTAATTTCGTTGCAAATTGTTACTGAGGAATTACACTTAATTGATATTGTATTAACAGACGGTCTTATAATTAATAAAGAAAATGATGCAAGAACCTGGTTACTCGAAGCCTTTGTAGAAGAAAGCCACTTCAAAGAGCTTGAATCCTCACTTCCCAATATAGACGGAGAGGTGTTTATCCAAGCCGTTATTACAAAAAAGGACAATGAACCAGCTTTATTTAGCACTGTCCTACGTACCATAAGAAAAGTTGGCAACCATTATAGCCTATTATTTGTTGGACACATCCAAAAAACACGCAGCAAATATGCAGAACTTCTTCTTGAAGATTTGGTCCTAAAAGGTCTAGTCGGAGATGAATTAATAAATGAATTCAAGCAAAAAATCCGCTCTAAGCCTAAACTAGCCACGAATAAATAAGGTACACTTCCCTTTATTCCTATTTCCCCTCAAACCAAATACACACAAAAAAAAGACTGACCTAGACGAAAAAGGATAATAATCCTCTTCTTAACTAGGTCAGTCTTTTTAATCAATGCTAATTACTTTACTTGTTATCGTCATCAGCGTCGTTATCTTTGGTATTATCGTCATTTTCAATCATTCCATCATCATCTTTATCCAGATCATTTGCATCGTTATCGTTATCATTATCATCATTCACATTGTTATCATCATTCACATTGTTATCATCAACGCCATTGTTATCATCATTAATTATGTTATTATCTTCTGGAGCGGGATTGTTATCATTATTATTTGTTCCACACCCAGCAAGGAACATCACAGATAATAAAGATCCCGCAATTAGTGCAAAAATTCTTTTCATCATCATTTTTGGCAACCTCCCTTCTATCTTTTATTCCTTACTTATTTTGCCCGAATGTGAAAATAACTTGCGTCCTATTTTAAAATAGCAAAGAAGTCCGCTGAACTCATATTTATAACGAATGATTCGCATTAAAAAATGCCGGACATATATATGTCCGACATTCAAAGGGAGAATAAAAAGAAATTGTACTTAAAGAATTCAAAGCATTTGCTTCTTATATATACACCTATAAAGGCTTTTCAAAACCATTTTTATAAAAAAAGTTATATTAATCCAACTTTATCTTGAACAAGTATATTTTTATTTGTCTCCGAAGGCAAACATAATCTCTGTTTCACATGCAACCTCGCCATCTACCGTTGCCACCGCTTTCCCTTTACCCAATGATCCCCTCATACGCACTATTTCAACTTCAAGGCGTAGTTGGTCACCTGGTTTTACCTGCTTTTTAAATCGACAATTATCAATTCCAGCAAAAAACGCAAGCCGTCCTTTATATTCATCTTGTTTCAAAACTGCTACAGCGCCAACTTGTGCTAATGCCTCTACAATTAAGACTCCAGGCATAACAGGATAATCAGGGAAATGCCCATTAAAGAATTCTTCATTAGCTGTAACATTTTTCAGCCCTACAGCTCTTTTTCCTTCATCTATTTCAATAATCCGATCAACTAATAAAAATGGATAACGATGAGGAATGATTTCCTTTATTTGCGTAATATCTAACATATTTGTTCCTCCTATGACTTTAATTTTTTCACACTTAACGAAAACCCGCCTCTACCCTAAAGGCAGAGGCGTAGTTGCCATAAATATTTCTATAACAACGGCAACTACTTCGAAAAATATGGAACTATGCGTCTTTGTTTACAATATCAATAATATGGGTCCACGTTGATTTTTGAAAAACATCCGTTGCGTGTCCTCCACCGATCACACTGTAACCTAAAAGCGCCCCAGATAATACAGCAAAGAAAATTAATCCCATAACAATGAGTAAACGAAGCCAAATTGGCAAAAGACGCACCCTTATTCTACGTTTCTGTTTCGCTTCAACTTCCATTACCTCTTCATTAAGTTGTTGTCTCATTACACTTTTTTGCTCCATATAAGATGTAAAAGCTCCTTTTTCTAAGAAAACTCGCCGACTGATTTTCTCTCTTCTCATACTATCGGCAGCCATGTCGAAATGAAAAGCGCCAACAAATACCTTTGTTAAAGTATTAATTATAACCGATTTGTTATAAACTCGCAGCGAGGTATTCTTTATTCTGTATTCCTATTAATCAACGGATACCATTGATTAATCCGCTCATTTGATCAGCCATCGTTACGGCACGAGATTGAAACTGATAATGACGCTGAACATTGATTAAATCCGTCATTTCTTTAGAAAGATCGACATTCGAGGACTCTAGGACGCCTTGGCTAACAGCTATTTCACTACGTGAATCTCCTGTTAGCGCTGTCATTATATCATCTTCCGTAACGCCCAGGCCTCTCATGTTATCGGGAAGACCAAGTAAATTACCACCTAATTGGTCAAGGAATTGTGGTTTTTTTACCGAGACAACGCCGAGCCCAAAACTCTTCTCGCCAAATTCCTCCGTATCAACCGTCAATAAGCCTTTTTCCGAAACTGTGATTTCTTTAATACTCCCCTCAATAAGGATCGGCTCCCCATATTCATCAAGGACTCGATGCCCAGCAGAGGTAACAAGCAGCATTTGTTCTGGATTTTTCGCACTAGGGGATAAATAAAAAGCACCATCCCGTGTTAACCTTGTATTGACCCCTTTGCCATCCTGAACGCTTACCGTAAAGAATAGATCTTCCTTTGTGAATGCCACATCAAGATTACGGTCTGTCGTCTTTAAAGCCCCCTGTGCAAGCACCAATTGAGATTGACTTATCTTAGCACCTGTTCCCTGTCGAATACCAGGTGTTGTCAACCTTCCAATTTCCTTGGACTTACTCGGCTGATTATCAAAACTTTGCGTTAACAAATCATTAAAACTCGTTTGGGTCTTTTTGTAAGCAGTCGTATCCACATTGGCAATATTATTGCTGATTTGATCAATTTTACTTTGAAGTTGGTTTAGCGTATTCGTCGCTGTTATCATAGTTCGATTCATAGACATTCCCCTTAAATGTTCAAATTCCTAAAGACAGTTTTCTACAAATCGATTACTTAAAGCTTGCCAACCTCATTGACCGCTTTATCCAAACTTTTATCATAGGCTTGAAGGACTTTCTGACTAGCTTCAAAAGAGCGGTATGACGACATCATTTCTGTCATAGTTCTCGATTGATCGACATTCGAGCCCTCAAGGAAACCTTGTTTCGTAGAAAAACTAACCTCTGCACCCGCATATGCACTAGGTAATTCATCATCATTCACAACTTTATAAAGACCTTCTCCATCTTTCATAAGCTGTGCAGATGGATTATCTGAAAAACCAATGCCAAGGCGTGCCTTTTGAACATTTCCTTCTAAAATAACACCGTTTTCTGTAACGGTAAACTGATCACTATCAAGCTGAATTCGTTCATTATTCTCATCCAGTACATAATAACCCTTAGGGGTGGTCAAATACGCTTGCCCATCTAAAGTAAAACTGCCGTTACGTGTATAACGGAGTCCACCATCACCATCCTGAACTGTAAAAAGCACCGCCCCTTGCCGACCGGTTCCTTCATTGATTGGAAGATTTTCGTCAGCCAAGGCAAGATCTGTATTAAGCTGGGTTTCCTCTAGAGTACCTTGTGTAAATAAAGGATTGGTTTCTTGTACATAAACACCGGTACTAAGGCTCCCTACCTGAGAAAACTTCGACATGCTTAATTTGTTTTCTGTAGGAATCGTTTTACTATCGATGTTGCTGAGAAGCATTTCCGGAAAAGATCTTATACTCGTTTGGTCAGCTTTAAACCCTGTTGTATTTGCATTGGACATATTGTTTGTAAGCATTTCTGTACGCCTTTGCTGTGTAAGCATCCCAGAAGCAGCTGTATAAAAACCTCTTAACATCTTCTTCACTCCTTATTCTACATTACTTATACCGTTTGATTTCTTATATCTATCTTATCGGTTATAAACTTCAGTATCTTAAGGAAAAAAGAAAAGCATTAGGCAGAAGAATTTGTCTGTATTATAGGCTAGGTCAGATTTAAAGGAATGGTGTTAAATTTTCAACTAAAAGAAGAGGGCCTATTGCTCATCAGTACTAGAACTGCACGCACTTTCACTATGCCTCATGTTTGTCTGAACCTTAGACCCCTATCTTATAATGCAGATTTTCACGTCCGCTTTTTAATTGAATTTGTGCCGTGGCAATTTGTCCATATTATCAAGCATAATTCCAGTTCCAATTGCAACACAATCCATTGGATTTTCCGCAACAAGTACTGGGACTTTAAGTTCTTCTGCAAGAAGGAGATCAATACCATGAAGCAATGCGCCTCCGCCTGTTAAAATGACGCCTCTGTCAATAATATCGGCAGAAAGTTCAGGTGGTGTCCGCTCAAGTACACTTTTAGCAGCTTGTACAATGATAGAAACCTGCTCGCGAAGAGCTTCTTCAATTTCTTCAGAGTTGACAGAGATGGTTCTAGGTAATCCTGATACCATATCACGCCCACGAATATCAATGACTTCTTTACGTGAACCAGGGAAGACTGTTGCAACCTGAATTTTAATGTTTTCTGCTGTACGTTCACCGATTAGAAGCTTATACTTCCGTTTGATATAATGTAAAATTTCATTATCAAATTTATCACCGGCCATTTTAATAGAAGAAGACGTAACGATATCCCCCATCGAAAGAACCGCAATGTCAGTTGTCCCGCCACCAATATCTACGACCATGTTGCCGCTTGGTTGAAAAATATCCATGCCAGCACCGATTGCAGCTACTTTTGGTTCTTCTTCAAGGAATATTTTCTTGCCACCGCTCTTTTCTGCAGCTTCTTTAATCGCCTTTTGTTCAACACTTGTTACGTTTGTTGGGCAGCAAATTAAAATTCTAGGCTTTGAAAGAAAGCCTTTCACATTTAATGTATTTATAAAATGCTTAAGCATCGATTCTGTTACATCAAAATCCGCAATGACGCCGTCTTTTAAAGGACGAATTGCGATGATGTTTCCTGGAGTCCGGCCTACCATTTTACGAGCTTCTTCCCCGACAGCAAGAACACGGTTTGTATTCTTATCAATCGCTACTACCGAAGGCTCATTTAACACAATTCCTTTACCTTTGACATGTATTAGAACATTGGCTGTTCCAAGATCTATCCCAATATCTCTAGCAAACATTTCTTAAATCCTCCTTGAATATCCTCACATATAACCTACTTCTGTCCTAATTGTTTATTTTACCATATCGTATTGACACAAGTAAGTATGAATTATAAATAAACACAAACATATACTATTTTTTCCTAAATAACCAATATGAAACATCGTCAATACATCTACATATATTCCATAATCACTTTCTCATACTATTACCCAATAAAAAAATCCCGGCATGGAGATTCATAATCAAGGTTTTAGAAAGATGACACATTTTCATGTCCTCTTTATCTATTCCCTAATTTCTCGAATCACTTCCAAATACCGGAATCAATTTAAATACTTATTTAACGATTTCTTCTTCTCTTTCAGATCGTTTATATTTTAATTTTGTCGCTTCTCCACCTCGAAGGTGACGAATGGATTTATGATAATCCAATATATCCTTCACTTCGTTAGCCAAATCAGGATTAATTTCTGGCAGCCTCTCCGTTAAGTCTTTATGCACTGTACTTTTAGAGACTCCGAACTCTTTTGCAATGACGCGAACTGTTTTTCTAGTTTCCACGATATACTTTCCTATCTTGATAGTTCTTTCTTTGATGTAATCGTGCACACCACTCGACCTCCCCAAATTGGATGTGAGAAGTGTGAAATGAGATTCGTATTTTTCGAATCGAATACCGCTGCCCTATAAACAATGAAAGATAGAATTATTCAACTATTAGATAATTTGTAATAAACGATTCCTCACCTCAAACACTCTCTTTTCATGGTTTATAACATCTTATTAGCTTGGTTAAGAATATATGCCTAATGGGACATGTGAATTAGATTTATTTCTAAGATTTATCTGTTTATTTTCCTTAAAAACAAATTATTTCCCGAGAAATTTGTCGGAAGGGCGAGGGTTTCATCGTTTGAACCAATATTTCCTCGAAAGAAAAAAAGGAAGCCGTTCAAAATGAACGGCTTCCTTTTACCAAATTTTCAGTTGTTGTCATTCGAAACGCTCAAGGTTTATGTTTTGATTTTATTAAAAATCTTAATCTTAATCTTAATTAGATTGATTTAACGAATCTTTCAAGGAATCGCTTTTCTCAGTAGAATCTTCACCTGGAGTAGAGCCTTCCTTATCAGTACCACTTTCTAAATCTGTGCCCTCTTCAGTTTCATCAACTGCAGGCGTTTCATCTGTTCCAGTTTCTGATTCGTCAATTGCTGGTGTTTCTTCTTTCTCAGTTTTAGATTCGTCAACTGCTGGTGTTTCTTCTTTCTCAGTTGAATCGTCAAGTGTGCTGCCTTCTGTTTCAGTTGCTGATTGAATGGCAGATGCTTGTTTATCAACAAAATCAATTGGATTTAATGCAATGTTATCTTTTCTGATTTCGAAGTGGACATGCACGCCTGCTTCTTCATTGATTTGACTTTTTCCAGCAGTAGCAATAGCTTGCCCTTGTTTCACTTTGTCACCAACCGCAACTTTGATATCTTTCACTGATTGATAACGAGTAACGACACCATCTTCATGCTCAACTTCGATTAAATTGCCAAGCAAAGCATCGTCTTGAACTTTCGTTACATTTCCACTTAGCGATGCTTTTACATCGAAAGCTTTTCCATCTTCCATTGCAATGTCTATACCTTTGTTTTGCTCATATCTATTGTTGTAGAAAACCAAAGCTTCTTCTTGTGCCTTTTCATCTGCATTCACATCATAGAATTGTTTTTTAATTACCGTTTTGTCGGCATTGGCTACAGGCATCTTGATTGTCTCAAGATTACTATTGACCTCGACTGAAGGCTGTTCGTAGTTTTTTCCTGTTTCAGCTGAGTCCTCTTTACCGTCATTAGCTGAATCATCAAAACTATTTTGTAATAAGAAGGCCGCGGCTAAGATTATGGCTGCACTTGCGATATAGATTGCTGATAATGCCCAACGTTGTTTAAGTATACGTCGGATTTTGGAAGTTGGTTTCTTTTCTTCCTCTCTCATATTAATCACCTCAGCAATCATTCTGAACATTTTGCTAAGATTATATACATTTTGGTAAAAAATTTTTTAGATTTATTTTGTGGAAAAGAAACCGATTTTATTCGTAGAATGGTAAAATGTTTTGTATCTTACTGTTGAAGGATGTTTAATTTATGAAAAAAGCCTTTAAACTCGTGTTAACGTTATTACCTTTTTTATATATGATTGCCATTTGGACAATGTCCAGCCTTCCTGATGATGTTATTCTTGATATCCCCTCATCATCAACGGACCGATTTATCAAAGAGGCACTTCATTTAGTCGAATTTGCAATTTTGTACATACTATTCGTTTCTGCTCTTGCAGCAAACCAAAAACTGAAGCCAACGCTAAGCTTGTTGGCAGCCCTTGTGGCAGGCTTATACGGTATTGTAGATGAATATCATCAATCTTTCATTCCCTACCGTTCCGCCACCTTAATAGATGTAATCAAAGATATCATCGGAGTATTGGCTGTCTATTTTCATGTTCACTACCACTATTTCAAGCACAAACGTGGCTTTTTAACTATTATAGAAAAATTAGGCGGAAAAAAATGAGAGATGGGGAATCCCATCTCTCATTTTTTCGCCGTCATTGTATTCATCCACTTGCTAGAAGACTGTACTTTTACCCCTTTATAGTAGTACTTTACAATATCTTCATAGCTTTTTCCTTCCCGGGCCATTCCGTTAGCACCGTATTGACTCATTCCAACTCCGTGTCCATATCCTTTGGTCGTGATGACAATTTGGTTGCCTTGGCGCTCCCAGTTAAAATCAGATGACTTCAATCCGAGCTTTTCACGAATCTGCTTCCCTGTCAATTTCTTTCCGCCGATTTCAACTACACCTACACGATTACCTGATGTTCTTTCAATGACAGTCCCTATTGTTGTCCCTGATGATAGACTTACGCCTAGCTTCTTTTCAAAATCCGCAGCGTCCACTACCATTTTATTATAAAACTTTGGTGATTCTTTATCCCATGGACTGGATACACTTTTTAAATAAGGAAACTCTGCTTCCCAATAGTCCTCGGAATTCTCTGTATACCCATTGCTGGTTGAAAAAAAAGTCGCTGTAATTGGTTTTCCATTATAGGTTAGAATTTGGCCTTGTGTTTCCTTAATAGCTTTGTTAATTTTCTTCATCTTCCATTTATAATCAGAGCCCCACTGCTTTTTTAGCTCATCATTATTCATATAAACTTGATGCATTACCGTATCGCTCACATCTGCACCGTCTGGCAAGCCCATTCGATTATCGTTTATTAGCTGATCTACAATGTAAGTTCTGGCTGTCAATGCTTGGGCCTTCAATGCTTCTTCCTCAAAATCCGCCGGCATTTCAGCTGCAACCACTCCAGCCAAATACGATTCAATCGGCAGTTTTTGAATCTTTTTAGCAGATGTACGGTAAACAGCAACTTCAACGGCACTCATTTCATTTGTACTCACTTCTTTACCCTCTTCCTTTGCTTTCTGTTCTAATTGTTCGTCTAACTTTCCACTTGTCTTATCACTTGAAAATGGAAGCACAAGCACTGCTGGAATCATAATAATCACAAATGATACTGCTATAAATAGTACAATCATCGGTTTGATAGCTTTCAAATCCTGGGCCTCCCTACACTTGTTCTCTGCTGATATTCTCCCATCCAGCAGGTATCTCTACATAACATATGTATGTCGAAGGACAAGCTTTTATGAATAGAAAAACGACAGTTACTGAGTTAGAAGTTTTAATACTAGAACAAAACAAAAAACCCATTCACACTTCAATGACTGAAGCGAGAATGGGTTTTTTAAGATATCTTATGCGTTTAAATCGGCAATTTTTTTCGTTTCTGAAGGTACTTCTTCGTTAATACGCTCCACATCAGCACCTAAAGATGCTAATTTACCATGGAAGTTTACGTATCCTCTGTCAAGATGCTTTAATTCTGTAACACGAGTAATGCCATCCGCAACTAATCCAGTCAGGATAAGCGCAGCAGCAGCACGTAAATCAGTTGCAGCCACTTCAGCACCTTGAATATTAGTTGGTCCATTCACAATAACAGAACGACCCTCAATTTTTATATTCGCATTCATGCGGCGGAATTCTTCAACATGCATAAAACGGTTTTCGAACACTGTCTCCGTAATCATACTTGTTCCTTCAGCACGCAATAATAATGCCATCATTTGTGATTGCATATCAGTTGGGAAACCAGGATGCGGCATTGTTTTAATATCAATAGCCTTCAAGGTTTTTGGACCGATAACACGCAATCCATCTTCTTCCTCAAGGATTGTAATGCCCATTTCTTCCATTTTCGCAATAAGGGAAGTAAGATGTTCAGGCACAGCTCCTTGAACAAGAACGTTACCACCGGTAAGAGCAGCCGCTGTCATAAACGTACCAGCCTCGATGCGGTCAGGTATAATCGCATGTTCAGTGCCATATAATTTATCGACACCTTCGATTCTCATTGTACCCGTACCAGCGCCTCTGACTTTGGCACCCATTTTATTAAGGAAATTCGCAAGATCTACAATTTCAGGCTCTTTGGCCACATTTTCAAGTATAGTCGTACCTTCAGCAAGTGTTGCTGCCATCATGATATTTTCAGTGGCACCTACACTTGGGAAGTCAAGGTACACTCTTGCACCCTTAAGTCTGCCTTCAACTTCGGCATCAATGAAACCGTTACCGACCTTCACTTTTGCTCCCATCGCTTCAAAGCCCTTTAAATGTTGATCGATAGGACGAGAACCGATGGCACAACCACCAGGGAGAGCAACGCGGGCCCGGCCATTCCTTGCTAATAATGAGCCCATCACTAAAACGGAAGCTCTCATTTTACGTACATATTCAAATGGTGCTTCTTCTAATAACTCTCTTGATGCATCTACAGTTACTTGATTGTCATGAAAGGCAACATCTGCATTTAAGTTGCGCAATACTTCGTTGATTGTATATACATCGGAGAGCGTAGGAACATCTTTAATGATACTTTTCCCATCACTTGCTAATAATGTTGCAGCGATAACTGGCAAAACGGCGTTTTTAGCACCTTCTACTTTAACTGTCCCGCTAAGCCTATTTCCGCCGCGGACGATGATTTTTTCCAAAAGTATTCCCCTCCGCGTCCATTTTCTCTATATTAATATTCAAACGTTATGATTGGTGTGCCAACTACAAAGTTCGTTCTGTCACCCAATCCTTCTGTCCGTAGCCCAAACTGCAAATTTAATTTTTCTTTTGTCAAAGGTTGTTTAAACAATGTTGAATGTGCAGATATAGATGTAAAGTTTGTTTCATGCACACTCTCAATTTCCCTTGCTTGGAACATATCTAACAGATCTTCAGTTTTAGAGTTTAAAACCGAATCCATATTATCATTGATAGACCCTTTTATACAAGAAAAAATTGAAGGAGTTCCTATAAATAGGTCATTCACCCTGTTCTGGAACGTTGTTGTAAAGAAGGCTGAATTACCTTTTCTCCACTTTTGCCCCTTCACTTCGTAAATAACATAGGTAACTTTATCAAATTTCTCTTCCGTTGTCATTATTTTAATAGACTCGGTTAGACCTGAATCGACATTGTGAATTAACGCCTCAGCCTTCCAGCCGGAAGCATCATCTTCCCGGTACCATTGAAATTGAGGGTATTTTTGTTTTAAAACTGATACTTCTCTTTCAAACTCTTGTTTAGTTGCAATCTCTTTATTTATTTCTCTAGCATATACAGACCATTCTCCTATGTTTAAATCCTTATCCTGTTGTAGCAGTTCCACCAACTTAACTATATCGGTTTTACTTTCTGCTACAATCGTTCTATTCCCAATTAAAATCACCATCAAACCAAGAAATACTATGTATGTTAACATTTTTTTGTTCCAATTATGCATGTTAAATCCCTCCCCTTTTATACATTCTTTCCACAAGGAGAGAGTTCATACTTCGTGTTTTCCGACAATTGGTGACACCTCACTACCTGATATTATTAATAGCAGGGGAAGTATGGCGAATACAAGAGTAGAATCATATTTTGCTATAAGCAGAGTCTTACAGCTTATTAATCATCACTAAACATATATGGGAGTTGGTTCGCAAATCCCAGGTAGTCAAGGAAGAAATTACTAACAACTGAACCGATGGCAACCGTTAATAAAATATATAAAACCCTGGCCTTGATGACTGAATTGGATCTTAAAATTTTATCAAAGTGTAATGCCTGTAAAGCCCACCAGGTAACTGCAATGAAAAACAAGTGTGCAATTATTCCTGTTAAAGCCTGCTGTCCCATTGTTGAAAACATGTACATACCTCCTAAAAGACACCCGTCTTCTATTCTAACACAAAACCCCTTCGAATTTGGAATATAAAAGGAAGAATTGCAAAATATCTTTTTGAAACTGTAAATAGAGGCTTGATCCAATGGAACAAGCCTCTGATACAGGCATTATATCATTCACTCGAAATAAAGTCTGTAAAATCCCCAAATTGATTATGGAGAAAATCCAAGGCTAGATTAGGAACTATCCCGAAAAGGATGGTACCTACTAGGCAAATAATTATAACGGTGGACAGACCGGATCGAATTTTAATTACCTTGTCTGAATGAATGGGGCGGAAAAAGACTTGAACCAATAATCCAAAATAATACACATAGGACACAATTGTACCTGCAATCATGATCCCTGCAAGGACATAATGTCCAGGTTCAGTAATGAATGTTCCAAGAAAAATATTCAGTTTGCCGATGAACCCTGTCGTTCCAGGAATTCCAGCTAACGAGAGGATAAAGACAGTAAATGCTATGGCAAGGTATGGAGATCTCCCCCCAAGCCCTGCCAGAATACTTATGTCCTCTGAGCCACTTTGACTGGAAAGCAGTTGAATGACCGCAAATACGCCGATATTCATTAGTAAATATGCCAGTAAGTAAAACCAGACAGTATCCATTAAGAAGTAGCCACCGCCCATTGTCGCTACCGCTACAAGGAGGTAACCGGCATGGGCGATACTAGAAAAGGCAAATAACCGTTTTAAGTTTTGTTGTCTTAATGCAATTACATTTCCAATAATGATTGTCAGACCTGCCACAAAAGCTATATAGATATTATTTTTTTCCAAAAAGTCGAGTGCTCCGAATGTATCACCGGGAGCGGTTAGAAACAGTGAAAGGAAGACACGCAGGATGATGACGAATCCTGCAGTTTTCGAGATGACACTTAAAAAGGCAACCACAGGAGTAGGTGCTCCCTCATAGACATCCGGCGCCCACATATGAAACGGAGCAGCAGCAATCTTAAAGGATAAACCAACAAAAACCATGAAGAAAGCGAGACCCATAATGTATTGCAGCTGGCCATCCGTCATAGCGGCCATCGTCCGGCTCATCTCCCCTAGATTTACCGAACCGGTCACTCCATATAAATAGCTCATTCCGAACAAAGTGATTGCCGTAGAAATACCGCCGTTAATCACATATTTCATAGACGCTTCATTAGACTTTCTATTATGTTTACGTATTCCTACTAATATATAAGAAGAAAGTGAAAGTAGTTCTAGCCCAACAAACAAGGTTATCATATCACCGCTTGAGGTCATAATCATCGCCCCAAGCAATGCGGTCAGGAACAGATAATAAAATTCCCCGCGATGCTCCTGCAATCCCTCTTGGGGCTCGTAGCTTTCAGCAAGGAGGATGACAAGACCCGCTCCGAATAATAAGATTAGCTTAAATGCTTTTGCAAATGAATCTAAACGAAATGTATCGGATAAGATGCTTACAGTCTCAAAGGAAAATAAGCTAATCAGTGACAAAAATGCCAGAATAATTCCGGTTAACGCGAGCCATGCAAGTTTCCTTCGATTAAAATGCTTTGGCCAGAATAAATCCAATATCGAAAGAATCATGGCCGTTCCAAGGATGATGAATTCTGGCATCATCGCTCCCCAATTGTAAGAAAGCATTGTGTTCCAATCCATCCTTCATCGCCCCCCTAGCGCTAGCATCATGGCATCAATCGTTTCTTGAAGAGGCCCGCCTAATAGATTTGGGTACACCCCAACCGATATAATCAACCCGAGAAGTACCACAGTTGGCACAAACTCCAGCCCCTTAAGGTCATGTTTCTCTTTCTCTACCAAGCTATTACTTTTACCAAACGTTATCATCAGGACCGCTCTCAGCATATAGACAGCCGTTAAAACAAGTCCCAGAGCTCCGATTGCCGCAAACAATGGCTGACTCTTGAATAAGCCGAGAAATACCATAAATTCACTGATGAAGCCAGACATCCCAGGCAAACCGAGGGAAGCCATCCCGCCAGCTAACAAAAGTCCAGAAAATATTGGCATCGACTTTGTCAAGCCGCCAAGTTTAGTAAGCATGGTTGTGCCCGTCCGCTCATACAACACGCCAACCAAGAAAAACAACAAAGCAGCAATTAATCCATGTGAGATAACTTGAAAGATGGCTCCCTGAATACCCGATTCGTTCAAGGCACCCAGCCCCATCATAACGATTCCCATATGGGAAACCGAGGAATATGCTAAAACGAGCTTGAAATCCGTTTGCAATAACGCTAAAAATGCACCATACAACAAGCTTAGGACTCCAAAAAGTACAACGATAAAAGCCAGGCTTTTATATTGTTCCGGGAAAATCCCCATTCCAAACCGGATGATTCCGTATGCCCCTATTTTCAAAAGGACACCTGCATGAATCATAACAATGGAGGGCGGTGCCTCGGCATGAACCCGCACCATCCAGCTGTGGAAGGGAAATACGGGCAGCTTAATCGCAAAAGCTATGATGAAGGCCAAACATAATCCATACTTCATCGAACCGGAAATTGGTGCAAAGAGCGAGACGCCGCCCATCGTCATCATCTGAGACAAAGCCTCAATATTCGTCGTTCCTGTCCGAGCAAACAAAATCAAAATAGCCACCAATAGAACCGCCGAACCAATGCCATTATAAATTAGGAAACTATAAGATGCTTTCTCCTTCTCTAAAAATCCCCATCTCCCAATTAAAAAGAATGTCGGAATCAACGTCATTTCAAAAAAGATGAAAAAAAGAATTAAGTTTTCTGCTGTAAAGACACCGAGCATACCAATCTCTAAAATTAGAAATAAAAGGTAATACCCTTTCCACTCTTGTTTTATATAAATGGAGGCCATCGCTGCTAGCGACGAAACGATTGTTGTCAGTAATATAAAGATGAGACTTAACCCATCCAGACCCAATTCAAAATTAACGGTAAACAATTTAGGGTCATACATCGCCAAATTTCCAAATCGGATCCAATTAATCTTGGTATCAAAGGAAGAGAGTGCCACACCCGAATAATATTGACTAAATAGAAATAACGAGAGAATAAGGGGAGGCAGTGTTCCAAAAAAGCCGAATTGCTTGATCGTTCTTTCCTCTTTTTTCGGCATAATGGCAACCATTACAATGCCAAGTAGCGGAGAAAACACTAATAGTGAGAGCAAATAGACATTCATCTTAAATACCCCCCTGTCAACGCAAAGATGACCAATAGTACCGCGAGCCCAAGAAAGGCGATCATGCCATACTGCTGCACCTGTCCTGTTTGCAGTTTAGACCCTATTTTCCCTAGCCCCTCTATTGAACTTGTCACTGTTGAGATCAATCCCCCGACAATGAACTTTTCAATATAAGAAAGAAATAAACTAAAGCCCTTAATTGCATAGCCTACAGTAAAAAAGTAAATCTCATCAATAAAATACTTATTATCTATAACTTTATATAATTTGGAGTTCTCTTTGAAGAGCCAGTCCCGGGGTATCTTCTTTTTAGCGTACATCATATAAGCAAGTAATATGCCAGCAAGCGATACAAACACGGCCATAAACATAATCCACACAGGTCCCTCATTATGGCTAGCGCCAAGCAGCTTTTCATTTCCTTCGACTAGCCAATCACCCAGGAATGTTCCGAACCATGGGGTTTGAATATATCCACTAATCACAGCAAGCAACGCCAAAACAAACATAGGAAGTAACATGATTGAAGGTGATTCCTTAACCTGATTAACTGAACTTCGTGATTCTCCTGCAAATATCATGAAAAACAGGCGGAACATATAAAATGCGGTTAAAAAAGATGTAATCACTGCAAGTGTAAATAGGAGATAATCCCCATGCTCCCAGGCTGACATAAGAATTTCATCTTTACTGAAAAACCCCGACAGCAAGGGAAACCCCGATATAGCCAAAGTTCCAATCAAGAAAAGCGGTCCTGTCCAATTCAACCTTTTCCATAACCCACCCATTTTTTCTATGTTCTGTGTATGTATAGCATGAATTACACTTCCTGCTGCTAAAAACAGCAATGCTTTAAAAAAAGCATGAGTCATTAAATGAAACACCCCTGCCACATATCCAGCCGTACCTAAAGCTAGCATCATAAAGCCAAGTTGGGAGATCGTCGAATAGGCTAGCACACGCTTAACATCCTTTTGCACAAGAGCAATGCTTGCGGCAAAGATGGCTGTAAATCCACCCGTTACTGCTACGACGTGCATTGCTGTAACGCTTGCCAGAAACAACGGAAACATAGTGGCTACCAAGTAAACTCCTGCTGCAACCATAGTTGCTGCGTGAATCAGTGCAGATACAGGAGTCGGACCTTCCATTGCATCAGGAAGCCAAGTGTGAAGAGGAAACTGTCCCGATTTCCCAACCGCACCGATAAAAATCAGAACAGCAATCAACGTCAACCTTCCAACTGAAATCTCGCCAGCTTGAACAGCTTGAAAGATCTCTCCATATTCAAAGCTACCAGTTTCCCAGAATAGTAGAATAACGCCAATTAAAAGCCCTACATCACCTATTCTGGTCATAATAAAGGCCTTCTTCGCAGCCTTCTTTGCTTCCTGTTTATAAAAGTAAAACCCAATCAATAGGAAGGATCCAACCCCGACCAATTCCCAGAAGAAATAGAGTTGCAATAAATTGGGTGCCATGACAAGCCCAAGCATTGCAAAGGTGAAGAAACCAAGGTATGCATAGAAAATGGAGAATCGCTCTTCACCGTACATGTACCCCTTCGAGTAAATCTGGACAAGCAGGCTAACAAGTGAAACAATCACGAGCATCAAGGCATTAAGCTGATTGATTTCAAATCCTGCCGTAAGTTGCGTCCCACCGATGGAAAGCCAATCTATCGTTACTTTATAAGTAGGTTCTTTAAACCGTTCTATCAAGACAAGCAGCGATAAAATAAACGAAGCTAGCGTTAATAATATTCCTATATAGGCTCCTTGTTCTCGCCATCTCCTGCCTGATAGAAGCAGAACCAGAAACGTGACGAGTGGGAAGATCGGTATGAGCCAAGCATTCTCCATCATCGTATCAAATCCCCTTCTTCATTTATATAAACCTTCAATGCTTCATTGAATCCATTTCATCAACATTGACCGTCTTACGATTACGATAAAGGGCCATTAATATGGCCAGCCCAACAGCTGCCTCGGCTGCAGCAATTGTAATTGTAAATAATGAAAACACTTGACCAGTAATGGATGGCGTTACTCCAAATTTACTGAAAGCAACCAAATTGATATTCGCAGCGTTCAGCATCAGCTCAATGGAAATCAAAACAATGACCGCATTTCTTTTTACCAATGCGCCATACAGTCCAATACAAAATAAAACTAGTGCCAATACCAGATAAGCCGACAAGGGAACTCCTGTCATAATTGATCTCCCTCCTCATCCTTATCGTCTTTTTTTGCTAACACAATGGCACCTACTAAAGCAACAAGCAGGAGAACAGACATCACTTCAAACGGAATCACATATTTGGAAAACAGCTCAATGCCAATTTGTTTCGTATTTTCCTCATGCAAGGTCGTTGGCTGAACAGGTATATGCAGATTGTAAATACCCAGATAAACTGCCACAGCAAATCCAGCAACCGCTAGCAGCAAAGAGAATTTTCCCCACCTCCCTTTTGACGGTTCTTCGCGTTCTTGATGTTTAGTCAGCATAATTCCAAACAACATCACGATCGTAATTGCCCCAGAATAGATTAAGATTTGTACGACTGCCACAAATTCTGCCGAGAGCAGCATATAAATGCCTGCAATGCTTAGAAATGTAAAGACAAGGGCAATTACCATGTGTACCACTTTTGTTAACGTAATTAGCAGCACACCGCCTAATATGGCGACGAGTGCCAAACCCAAAAATGCAATTAATTCACCGGACAAACTCATACTTTATTCACCTTCCGGATATTTTCATCATTTTCATCCAGCCACTCCAGATTTTTAAATAACTGTTCACGGCTGTATTCCGCCAGTTCAAATTGATTCGTCATCACTATCGCTTCAGTAGGACAAACCTCCGTACATAGATCACACAAAATACATATCTCAAAATTGATGTCATACGTATCGATGATTTTACCTTTTTTTGTTTGGTCCGGATGCTTTTTCCCTGTTAATTGTATACAGTCTGTTGGACAAATCGTCACGCATTGATTGCATACAATGCACTTCTCAGGATAGAATTTTTGTATTCCACGGAATCGATCAGGGAGCGGCAGCGGCTCATTTGGGTAGTCGTAGGTCACTTTTTTCCGTGTCAAGTTCTTCAACGTATAGGTTAAACCTTTTGCTAAGCCAAGCATATTAATCCCTCGCTTTCTGATTAGCTTAAAGTTTTTTAAAAAAGTTTAAATAATTCTTTTAAAAGTGCAGTTAAAAATATATTAGCTAACGCAATCGGCAGCAGTACTTTCCAGCCGAACTCCATCAATTGATCGGCCCTTATACGCGGAAAGGTTACACGAATCCAAACCAATACATAAAACACAGCACTAAACTTCAGTCCAAACCAGACAGCCGCCGGAATAAAATCCAGAAACGGTATAGAATTCCATCCCCCTAAAAATAATACAGTGGTTAACGTAGCCATTGCAAACATATACACATATTCTGACAACATAAAGAATGCCCAGCGAAATCCAGAGTATTCAACATGATAACCCGAAACGAGTTCAGATTCCGCTTCCGGAAGATCAAAAGGGACCCTGTTCAACTCAGCTACCGATGCAATAAAAAAAACTATAAACGCAATTGGTTGAAGAAAAATGAACCAAACCTTCTCCTGTGCAGCGACTATATCATTTAAGTTTAAGCTCCCTGTTAACAGGACTATCCCCACTAACGACATCACGAGCGGAATTTCATACGATATCATTTGCGCTGCCGCCCGCATTCCGCCAATCAAAGAGTATTTATTGTTGGATGCCCAGCCTGCCGTGACGATACCAATCGTCGTAATACCGGAAACCGCCATATAATACAATAGTCCGACACCTATATCGGCAAATTGAAATGCATCGGTAAATGGCAATGTAGCAAGGACCATGAAAGCTGGAGCAAAGGCGATTACCGGTGCCAATATATAAAGCGGCTTATCGGCTTTTTTTGGGATTGTATCTTCCTTGATTAAAAGCTTCAAAACATCGGCAACGGTCTGCAAAAGCCCCCATTTACCACCAATCTGATTTGGCCCCACCCGCAACTGCATGAACCCCATGATTTTTCGTTCAGAAAGAATACCATAGGTGACAAACCCTAAAACAACAAATAGGAGCAGCACAGCCAAGCCAAAAAAGATGCCAAAATTCAGTAGACTTGGCGTGGATTGAAGCAAATCCTGGATCATTTATCCATCCACCTCCCCTAATACAATATCGATGGCACCTAGGATCGTTATCAAGTTCGCCATATTTTCCCCTTCCAGTAACTTTGGAAGAATTTGCAGATTATAAAATGAAGGTCGGCGGAATTTTAACCGGTACGGCTCCTTTTTTCCCTCACTTGCGATATAACAGCCGATTTCCCCTCTTGGTGATTCAATTCGGACAAAGGCCTCGCCTTTTGGCACTTTTATTATTTTCGGGACCTTAGCAATGATTGGTCCTGCCGTTGGAAACTGCTCAACCGCCTGCTCAAGGATTTTCAATGATTCTTCAATTTCCTCCATCCTGCAGTGATAGCGTGAAAAAGCATCGCCTTCTTCTCGGGTAGGAATATTAAATTGAAACCTGTTATAAATAGAATATGGTTCATTTTTTCTTAAATCCCATTTTACACCTGTACACCTTAAGTTTGCACCGCTTAGTGAGTACTGAAGCGCTTCTTCCTTCGAATAGGTGCCCACTCCCTTAACTCGGTTCACAAAGATTTCATTCCCTGTTACCAGCTCATGGTAACCAGCTAGCTGCTCCCTCATATAAGGAACAAACTCTGCCACCTTTTCAATCCAGTCTTCAGGAGCATCCCATTTCACACCTCCGACCCGCATATAATTAAATGTAAGTCGTGCACCTGACAATTCAGTCAATAAGTTAACGATCATTTCACGTTCACGAAAAGCATATAAAAAGGGGCTCGTCGCTCCAATATCAAGCAAATAAGTTCCCCACCAAACAAGGTGACTCGCAACTCTGCCTAACTCCATTGCGATTACCCGCAAATACTCTGCCCTGTCGGGGATTTCAACCCCCATCATTGTTTCAACGGCATGACAAAGCACATAATTATTTGTCATTGCGGCCAGATAATCCAGTCGGTCGGTATAGGGAATAATCTGAGTATATTGTAGATCTTCCGCTAATTTTTCCGTACCGCGATGTAGATACCCTATGACAGGTGTAGCCTCTTTTATTATTTCACCATCGATTTTGATGACAAGCCGAAAAACACCATGTGTACTCGGATGCTGTGGCCCTACATTGAGAAGCATTTCTTCCGTTCGTAACATTGGGTTACACCTCCACATCATAAGGCTGATAATCTTTTCGAAGAGGATACCCGACCCAATCCTCACCAAGTAAAATCCGCTTTAAATCAGGGTGTCCCTGAAAGAGGATACCGAGTAAATCGTAGGCTTCACATTCCGGCCAATTTGCCCCCGACCATAAAGGGACTAATGAAGGAACAACTGGAGAATCCCTATCCAGCTTCACTTTCAAGGCAGCCGAATGATTCGTATTAAATGAATATAGGTGAACATAGATTTCCATATGAGTTTCAAAATCTGTTCCATGCAGTTCTGATAAATAGTGAAAGTTCAACTGTTCATCATACCGTAAAATTTTAGCTATTTGAAAATATGTATCTGGTTTAGCAACTAATGTGGGGACATCTTTTGATAGATTATTAATATAGTAATCTGTTAGAGCACCTTGTCCCAAATTCCTTTCAATAGCCTGAACAATTTGATCGAGTATTGATTGGTTTGGTGAAGGTTCATCTGGGGTGTGAACTTCTGTACTCTCCTCTACTCTAGCCCTGGTCTTTGCAGCAGCGGCGGCTTTCGCTTTTGCAGCAGCAATGGCCTTAGCCTTTGCTTTTTCAGGATGCTCTTCTTTGCCCACTAATTCCTTTTTTTTGGCGAGAGCAGCGGCTTTTGCCTTTGCAGCTGCGGCGGCTTTTTGTTTCGCTGCATCCATATTTCCTTCTGATTCTTCTATTCCACTTTCTTTTAATTGTTTTCGGGCGAGAGCRGCGGCTTTTGCCTTTGCAGCTGCGGCGGCTTTTTGTTTCGCTACATCCATATTTCCTTCCGATTCTTCTATTCCACTTTCTTTTGATTGTTTTCGGGCGAGAGCGGCGGCTTTTGCCTTTGCAGCTGCGGCGGCTTTTTGTTTCGCTACATCCATATTTCCTTCCGGTTCTCCTGTAACACTTTCTTTTGACTGCCTTCGGGCTAAAGCAACTGCTTTTGCCTTTGCAGCTGCGGCGGCTTTTTGTTTCGCTACATTCATATTTCCTTCCCGTTCTTCTGTAACACTTTCTTTTGACTGTCTTCGGGCTAAAGCGGCGGCTTTTGCCTTTGCAGCTGCCTCTTTCTTTTGTTGCGCTAAATCCTGCTCTTCACTCATCTATATCACCCGCTTTCCAGTTTTCGCTTCGTAACGGATTTTTTCTTTTAATTTATTAATACCATAAATAAGTGCTGCCGGGTTTGGGGGGCACCCAGGGATATAAACATCAACAGGTACTATTTGATCTACCCCTTTGACAACCGAATATGATCGCACATATGGTCCTCCTGCAGTTGCACAAGACCCCATAGCAATAACCCATTTCGGCTCTGGCATTTGGTCGTACAATCTCCTTATTATCGGAGCCATTTTTTTCGTTACAGTGCCAGAAACAATCATGACATCCGATTGTCTAGGTGATGTTCGGAAAAAAGAGCCAAAACGGTCCAAATCATAATGAGAGGAACCCACTCCCATCATTTCAATCGCACAGCATGCTAAACCAAAAGTCATTGGCCATAGGGAATTACTTCTTGCCCAGGCCTTTACTTGTTCAAGTGTGGATAAAAAAATACTGTGACGCAATTCTTCCATTTCTGCAGGAGTAAGGTCGTCTAATTTTAATTCCACTTTAACACCTTCTTTTTCCAAGCGTAGATTAGTCCTAATAAAAGGATAAGGACAAAAAATAACATTTCAATTAGCGCAAACAGCCCCAGCTCGTCGTAAGCTACTGCCCATGGGTAAAGGAAAACAGTTTCTACATCAAAAATGACGAACATCAAGCCAAATAAATAATACCTGACATTGAACTGAACTCTTGAATCCTGAAAAGGCTCGATCCCACTTTCATAAGTCGTGTATTTCATATCATTCGGTTTGTATGGTCTAAGCAGTCTTCCAAAAAATAATGCGACTAAAGGTAGTAAAATGCCAAGACTAAGAAAAACAAATACAATTAAATAGTTATTTTGGTAAATATGCAGCTGTCCCATGTCCATCTCCCTTTATAGAGAAATCATGTTTAATAGGTGTATTTTTAACTTGCTTGTCTTCTTTTTTTATTGGAATCTTGTTTTAAATATTTATGCAGTGCTACAATTTTTTAGAAGTAACGTGACAAAGAGGGGGCCAGAAGTAATAAATGTAAGCGTATACATTATATCATCCAGAAATTAGTATGTCGATGAAGTAAGGGTTAATATGGAAAATACTTTACACTATAATTCGATATTTTTTATGAAATTTCAGCAGATTTTTTCTTATTTCGACGTTCAAATGCAGAAATTATGAGTTTGTATGATAATAAGCTCTTTTAAAGGCAGTTAAGATTGCATGACTAAAATAAAAAACACCAGGACTCTCCGCAAATAGAAAGTCCTGGTGTTTTGATTATATAAAATTATCGCATTTCTGCAATTTGAATCCGATTGATAGCACGTTTAAGCGATAAATCAGCTCTTTTGGTATCATTTGATCCATCATTGTTCTGCAATCTTTGTTCCGCACGTGCTTTTGCTGCTTGAGCGCGTGCAAGATCGATAGTTTCAGCTCTTTCAGCAGATTGAGCTAAAATGGTTACCACATCAGGGCGAACTTCTAAGAAGCCACCGTTTACAGCTACATAGTCTGTGTTGCTTCCATTTTTAAGACGGACAGCACCGATGGTAAGAGGAGCTACAGTTGGAACGTGTCCAGCCATAATTCCCAGCTCACCACTTTTAGCTTTAGTGCTTACCATTTCAACTTCTGCATCATATACTGGGCCATCGGGAGTAACAACATTGACTTTAATGGTCTTCATTTCATTCCCTCCTAGGTCCCTTTAATTAAGCCATTTCTTTTGCTTTAGCAATAACTTCTTCGATGCGACCAACTAGACGGAAAGCATCTTCAGGAAGTTCGTCGTATTTTCCAGCTAGGATATCTTTGAATCCTTGGACTGTTTCTTTAACTGGTACATAAGATCCCTTTTGACCAGTAAATTGTTCAGCCACGTGGAAGTTTTGTGACAAGAAGTTTTGAATTCTACGAGCACGGGCAACGATTACTTTTTCGTCTTCGCTTAACTCGTCCATACCCAAGATCGCAATAATATCTTGAAGTTCTTTATATTTCTGTAAAGTTGATTGAACTTGACGAGCTACTTTATAGTGCTCAGCTCCAACGACTTCTGGGCTAAGAGCACGAGAAGAAGAAGCCAATGGATCAACTGCTGGGTAGATACCCATTTCAGAAAGTTTACGCTCAAGGTTAGTTGTTGCATCTAAGTGAGCGAAAGTTGTAGCTGGAGCCGGATCCGTATAGTCATCGGCAGGTACATAGATCGCTTGAATAGATGTAACAGAACCTTTATTAGTTGATGTGATACGTTCTTGTAATTGACCCATTTCTGTAGCAAGGGTTGGTTGGTAACCTACCGCTGAAGGCATACGGCCTAGAAGGGCAGAAACCTCTGAACCTGCTTGAGTGAAACGGAAGATGTTATCGATGAAGAAAAGAACGTCTTGTCCTTGTTCGTCACGGAAATATTCAGCCATTGTCAAACCACTTAAAGCTACACGCATACGTGCACCTGGTGGCTCGTTCATTTGTCCGAATACCATCGCTGTTTTCTTAATAACACCAGAATCAGTCATCTCGTAGAAAAGGTCATTTCCTTCACGAGTACGCTCACCTACACCAGCGAATACTGAAATACCGCCGTGCTCTTGTGCGATGTTATTAATAAGTTCTTGGATAAGTACAGTTTTACCAACACCGGCACCACCGAAGAGACCGATTTTACCACCTTTGATGTAAGGTGCAAGTAAATCTACTACTTTAATACCAGTTTCAAGAATTTCAACTGATGTTGATAAGTTCTCAAAAGTTGGTGCTTGTCTGTGAATTGGATCACGACGTACTTCAGCTGTAAGTGGTTCAAATAGGTCAATGTTTTCCCCTAATACGTTGAAAACGCGACCTAGAGTTACTTCACCTACAGGAACGGAAATTGGAGCTCCTGTATCAACAGTCTCTGCACCACGAGTTAAACCATCCGTGGAAGACATTGCTACAGTACGAACTGTATTATCACCTAGTTGAAGGGCTACTTCAAGAGTTAGTCCTGTACCAGACGCTGTATTTTCGATTCTTAACGCGTTATAGATCTTAGGAAGTTGTCCGTCTTCGAATTTCACGTCAACAACCGGACCCATAACTTGAGTAACGCGTCCTATATTCATCGTTTTCCCTCCTAACGTTGCTTATAACGACTATCAAGTTTATGGAACGGCCAACATATCGTCCGGGCCGACCGTCCCTTTAATAATTTTATTCTAAAGCTGCTGCACCGCCAACAATTTCCGTGATTTCTTGAGTAATTGCGGCCTGACGTGCACGGTTATATTGCAATGAAAGTGAATCGATCAATTCTTTCGCATTATCGGTTGCATTTTTCATTGCAGTCATACGTGCAGAGTGCTCACTTGCTTTACCATCTAACAAAGCACCATAAATTAAACTTTCTGCGTACTGAGGTAGTAATACCTCAAGAATTTCTTCAGCATTCGGTTCAAATTCATAAGAAGTCAATGTTGCATTGGAAGTATTAAAGTCAGCTAAAGGAAGGACTTGCGTTTCCGTTACATCCTGCTGGATTGGGCTGACATAATGGTTATAGTACATATAAAGCTCATCACACAGTTCATTTAGATACAAATTCACTGTAGATTTAGCAAGGGAGCTAATGTCAGCAAAAGACGGCTGATCAGGAACCCCAATTACTTCAAGCTCTACGTGCATATTACGGCTGACAAAGAAATCACGGCCAACCCTTCCGATTGCGATAATGACGAACTCATCATTGGATTTATGGCGTTCAAGAATAGTTTTATGAACGTGGCGAAGGATACTACTGTTGTAGGCTCCTGCCAATCCGCGGTCCGATGTGATTACCAGGTAACCGGTTTTCTTCACTGGACGTGAGACAAGCATTGGATGAGATGCATCCGTACTTCCGTTCGCAATACTTGATACTACTTCTTGAATTTTATCCATATATGGAACATATGCTTTAGCATTCGCTTCTGCACGGTTCATTTTAGAAGCAGATACCATCTGCATCGCTTTTGTAATTTGACTCGTCTTTTTCGTTGAAGTAATCCGAGACTTAATATCGCGTAAAGAGGCCATTCATTCTCACCACCCTTTATAAATTAGTTAGACCTTATTATTCAGAAATAACGAAATTCTTTTTGAACTCGTTAATTGCAGCAACGATAGCAGCGTCTTCAGGAAGACCTTTAGTTGTGCGAATGTGATCTAATAATTCTGGATGAGAACGATCTAGGAACACATAGTATTCTTCTTCAAAACGAAGGATATCCGATACTGGAATATCATCTAAATGACCTTTAGTTAATGCATAGAAAATCATGACTTGTTTTTCAACTTTAATTGGTTTGTTTAGATCTTGCTTAAGAACTTCAACTGTACGAGCACCACGGTTAAGTTTTGCTTGTGTAGCAGCATCAAGATCAGAACCGAATTGAGAGAATGCTTCCAATTCACGATAAGAAGCTAAGTCTAGACGTAATGTACCAGCAACTTTTTTCATCGCTTTAATTTGTGCAGATCCACCAACACGGGATACGGAAAGACCAGCGTTAATCGCAGGACGTACACCTGAGAAGAACAAATCAGATTGTAAGAAGATTTGTCCATCTGTGATGGAAATAACGTTTGTTGGAATATAAGCAGAGATATCGCCTGCTTGTGTTTCAACAAATGGAAGCGCAGTGATTGAACCAGCACCTAAAGTGTCATTCAATTTAGCTGCACGCTCAAGTAAGCGGGAGTGCAAGTAGAATACATCCCCAGGGAAAGCTTCACGACCTGGAGGACGGCGAAGCAGCAAGGAAAGTTCACGGTATGCTGATGCTTGTTTAGAAAGATCATCATAAACCACTAAAACGTGCTTGCCAGCAAACATAAACTCTTCACCCATAGTCACACCAGCATATGGAGCTAGGTATAAAAGTGGTGCTGGTTGAGAAGCTGATGCAGATACAACGATTGTGTAATCTAATGCACCATTTTTACGTAGTGTTTCAACTGTTCCACGAACTGTTGATTCTTTTTGGCCAATAGCAACATAAATACAGATCATGTTTTGGTCAGCTTGGTTAAGGATTGTATCGATCGCAACTGATGTTTTACCAGTTTGACGGTCACCAATGATTAACTCACGTTGTCCACGTCCGATTGGTACTAGAGCATCGATAGCTTTAATCCCTGTTTGTAATGGTTCATGAACAGATTTACGGTCCATAACACCTGTAGCAGGGCTTTCGATTGGACGAGTTTTTGTTGTAGCGATTGGGCCAAGACCATCTAATGGCTGTCCAAGCGGATTTACAACACGTCCGATTAATTCTTCTCCAACTGGTACTTCCATGATTCTTCCTGTACGGCGTACTTCACTGCCTTCTTGAATGTCTCTGAAAGGTCCAAGAATAACAACACCTACGTTATTTTGCTCAAGGTTTTGTGCTAAACCCATTGAACCATTGGAAAATTCTAAGAGCTCCCCAGACATTGCATTATCTAAACCATGAACGCGTGCGATACCATCACCAACAGTGATAACTGTACCTACATCGCTTACTTTAATTTCCGACTGATAGTTTTCAATCTGCTTTTTAATCAGCGCACTGATTTCTTCAGCTTTGATGCTCATGAATTTCACCCCTATCTGTGAATATTAACCTAATAGTTGTTTGCTAAGACGACCAAGCTTACCGCTAATCGTTCCGTCATATATGCGGTTACCGATTTGAAGTTTGATGCCGCCAAGAATATTGGTATCCGTAATATTAGTAATGCGTAAATTTCTTTTACCGATTTTTGCAGCAAAAGATGAAGACACAGCTTCCATTTCTGATTCAGTCAATGGACGAACTGTATAGACAGTTGCATCCGCAACTGAGTTTTCTTCATTCGCAAGTTCAATAAACTCTTGTGCCATAGCAGTCACTTCATCTGTACGATGACGCTCTACCATTAACATTACTGTGTTTTGAACGGAAGAAGAAAGGCTTGCAAATGCATTTGCAATCAAAGCACTTTTTGCATCTTTAGTCATTTTAGGATGAGCTAAGAAGCTTAATAGCTCATTATCATTTGTAAAAACTTCATTCACTATGCGAAGCTCTTCTTCAAGTTGGTTAATGAGATTTTGCTCTTTCGCAATTTGGAAAAGGGCAACGGCATAACGCTTTGCTACTGTTATATCGCTCATTTCCCTTCTCCTGCCTCTTGAATGTAGTCATTAATCAATTGCTCTTGATCAGCTTCAGAAAGTTCTTTTTCAATTACTTTAGAAGCAATAAGTACGGATAAAGATGCCACTTGCTCGCGTAATGCTGTAATAGCTTTTTCTTTTTCCTGTACAATTTCACGCTTCGCTGATTCTTTAACACGTTCAGCTTCAAGACGTGCTTGATTCACGATATCTTCACGCTGTGCTTCACCTTGAAGTTTTGCGTTTTCTATAAGTTGTCCCGCTTCAGTGCGAGATTGTTTTACGATTTCACGTTGTTCTTCTAAATATTTAAGTGCTTCTTGTCTGCTAGCTTCCGCTGCTTGAATTTCATTTGCAACATGTTCTTCACGTTGAGTCATGATGCCCATTAGAGGACCCCATGCAAATTTCTTCAGCAACGCTAACAAAATGATAAACATTACTAATTGGAATAACATGTCTCCGCCATTAAAGCCATGAGACGTTGACCCAAGTACAAAGCTGCTTGTTAACACGCTTGGTTCACTCCCTTCACGAGTTTCACTTCTTAAAGCGTTCATTCATATGAACTTTTAGAAAACTATGCTCTTAAACTGTATAAAAACAGGATTGTGGACATAAAGGAAAGGCGAAGGTTCACATGGAACGAACTTCGCCATTTTTGAACTTTTTAAAGGTTCTATTAACCACCATATACCATAAACGCAATTACTACCGCGATGATAGGCATCGCTTCAACTAAACCTACACCGATGAACATTGTTGTTTGAAGCATACCGCGAGCTTCTGGTTGACGAGCGATACCTTCTACTGTTCTTGAAACGATAAGACCATTACCAATACCTGCACCTAGTGCTGCTAAACCAATTGCAATTGCTGCTGCAAGAAGACCTACTGAACCTGTCATTATAAATATCCTCCTTAAATTGTATCAAAATTTTATTTTTTTAGTTCTAAATGAACTTATAATTAATGGTCGTCACTGACTTTATGAGACAGATAAACCATTGTTAACGTAACAAAGATAAACGCTTGGATACTACCGACGAAAATACTATAGCCTTGCCATACTAATGTAGGCACAATTGCACCAATAAATCCGGCAGGTCCACTAAATGCTAACGTCCCTGCTAATAAACCTAGCAAAACTTCACCAGCATAAATGTTACCATATAGACGCAGACCAAGTGTCAAGGAGTTTGTAAATTCCTCTACAAGTGTCATTGGGTTTTTGTAAGCTTTAAAGTAACCCTTGGCGCCTTTCATTTTTATAGCATAGTAATGCGTTAAACCTAAAACCATGACTGCAAGAGTCAATGTGATAACTGGGTCGGCTGTTGGTGATTTCCACCAAAGCACTCCATCGTAACTAATTGCAAACGGAAGACCTAGCATATTGGACACAAAAATGTACATTAGCAAAGTCATACCAAGCAGTTGAAACTGACCACCTGTTCTCCAGTCCATGTTACTATTAATAATCCCCTTAACAAAATCCATAATCCATTCCATGAAATTCTGCATGCCAGTTGGCTTCATTGCTAACTTACGTGTACCAATCACTGCAATTAAGAACACAACAAGACTCGCAATTGTTATCATTAGGACATTACTTAAGTTAAAAGTTAGACCCATAAAATCGTGTAAGGGTGCTTCATGATTCAACTATATTCACCTCTCTTCCCCGCTATCGACGTATTAATTGGATGAAAAAATCTATAAAAATGACGATATAAGCTGTCATTAATCCCCATACAACACTAATCAGATGAAAATGCTCCGGAAATTCCAATGCAATGAGTACCGCTAGACCTGCGGATGCCATTCGTGTCATCGTTCCAAGAGATTTAGTTTTCTTTCCTTCATCAAGCGCCTGACTGAATTTTTTCATTTTCTGATTAATCAGCCATAAATTGTATAAACTCAAACTCGTACCCAGTATAAGCCCAGCAAAAACGGCTTGATAACTCGTAAGTCCCCATCCAACAACATAAACCGCCAGAAGAAAAATTATATATTTACTCTGCCTGTTGAACATGATTTTCATTTCTGGCATTTTTCATTTAATCTCCTGAGAAATATTTTCGAACTGAATGGAGCATTGCTTGTAAACCTAATGCAAGTCCACAAAGAAGGCCAATTACTAATAGCAGCGGTTCGAATCAAGGGTTCTGTCAAATCATCTTTCTAAAAAGAAGATACCGATCAAAACTGATCCGACTATTTGAGAAAGAATCGCTGACATCAAAGTCATAGCCATTAATAGACGGCAATTTATTTGACGAAAGTTGCATCCTCGCGGTTGAAATTTGGTGGAGGATAGAAAACATTTCATGCTGTAAAAATCTGCATGTTGGGCTCCTGAAAACCCTCTCATTTTACATCCTTAGTTAGCATACAATAGGCAAGAATCAATGTCAATGAGTGGTTAGTGAAATTTGTCACAGGTTTGTAATTATTAACGAATTGTTCACAAATTATCTTTTTATTACTATTGACATACGTTTTATTTTACTTATTGTCATTTCTTCACTCAATAAGTAACGTCTTTTCTATCCGATCTTCTCTTCCATTCCTTCTTGCAAATATTATTGCTTTATATACACCTTTAGGCGGCAAGTCTTTTCTATATATATTTTTTTTGGTCAAACCTGAGGGTGCTGGTTTCGACCAATCCATATATCCGGCAAATTTTAAGGTGTCTGCGTCATAAAGAGCAATCCCGAATTCTTCAGCTCCTCGAGGTAGATACATCTCGTATCGATATGTGCCGGCCTGGTCGCCTTGGCCGAATTCAAACCCCATTACTCTTGGATAATCCGGTTCTTCTTTAACGTATAAATAAGGGAGCGAAATTTTTTTACTTCCTTCCATTATAATTAGGTACCCATCATAAACCCCCTTCTTGAGTTCAGACGGGTTTACTTGAAGTCCCACATCGATTGCTTTCTTTTCACTTGGATTTAAAGTAATCGATTTCGGCAAATCCCAAATGAGTCCCTTCTCTTTTAATGGGACAAGAAAAGAGTACCTCCTAATCTTCTTTCCTGTATTTTCAAGGACAATCGGTTCATGATGCTCTTCAATTCCCTCTTTTTTTGTATACATTCCAAATGACAAAGAACTTGGATACAGCAGTGTGTCTGCTTTTAATGCTTCAGCAACCTGGATGCGGCCAGCTCCCTGTTCATATGTATGATACAGTTGACGTGCCGTTTTACTTAATGGCTTAGAAGTACTMATCAAGGCTGACTTTACTTGTTCAGGAGTCCACTCCGGATGCTTTTGTAAAATTAAAGCGCACGCACCTGCAACATGCGGGGCAGACATACTTGTGCCAGCTAAGGACATATATCCCTTAGGAATGGTGCTTTCAATCTCAA
Organism: Peribacillus sp. P4_C12; assembly: GCF_056402095.1. Classification (NCBI taxonomy): domain Bacteria; kingdom Bacillati; phylum Bacillota; class Bacilli; order Caryophanales; family Bacillaceae; genus Peribacillus; species Peribacillus sp. P4_C12. The sequence continues at coordinate 133,310 of NZ_JBFUIB010000001.1, read as the reverse complement.
CTCCAGGCGCTAACACGTCTGGCTTAATCCCCCAAGATACCGTTACCGGTCCCCTCGAGCTAAAATCAGCCAGTCTATCTTGCTCCTTCTTATATACAAAATGAACTTTTTCGTGTTTTTTTTGATCCACAAATTTCTTAAGTCGTAATCCATCTCTTCTATTAATAGATGAAACTGGTATGTTCATCTCTTTTTCTAAGCTACCGGTAAAGGTTCCGTTCGTATTATTATATATAATTACCGCTTTCGCTCCTGCCTTTTCAGCATTGGATACTTTCTCCTGAAAGGTAAGTGTGCCACGCTCAAGTAACACGATTTTATCTTTAACATGTTTTAGCTCATTTTCGTTTCCGATATTTCCATAAATTACTTCTTCCGAAAAAGTTAAGTTCCACTTCTTTGAGCCTTGAAATAGAGTCAAATAAGATTGATACTTTTTTGACCCAAGTCCGTAAACCATATATGGAACCTTCAACGGAGGAGTTGACGCCCCTACCGAAATCGCTTTTTCTGCTGTCCCAGGCGAACCCACAGTCCAAACAGCCGGCCCAGAATTGCCGTTTGATGTGACAGCAACGATTCCGCTTTCCACCGCTTTATTTAAGGCTAGCGAAATAGGTAAATCAGGTCCATTGACATTGTTCCCAAGAGAAAGGTTTAAAACATCTACCTTATCTTTCATTGCTGACTCAATAGCCGTCAAGACTTGCTCTGTATCTCCTGCACCTCCTGGACCCAATGCCCGATATGCATAAATCTCTGCTTCTGGAGCGACACCCACCATTTTTCCATTGGCTGCAATAATACCCGCAACATGGGTTCCATGTATTGTATCTAAACCTCCCATGTTCTTCGTTTCCATCGGGTCTTCATCACTATCAACTAAATCTTTTCCTCCTTTATAATTACGCTGCAAATCTGGATGTGTATAATCAATCCCTGTATCGATAATCCCTACTTTTACTCCTTTCCCGGTTATCCGGTGATTCTTTTTATCAAAGAAACTCCTCACCCTGTCTCCTCCAATGAAAGGGACACTTTCATCTAGCAAGGCATGATACATAGATACTTCAGTAACAGCTTGAATCGCACTCTCCTTCTTAAGTTGTTCAATTTCATTCTTTTTCCCATATACAGAAAATCCATCAAGGGCAACCGTATAAATATTACGTAAATGAAGGGATGGATACTTTTCAAGCAGCTTATTAATCTTTTCTTGTGAAATCGGGCTTTCCATCGTGACTACAACCGTTACTTTCTTAGATTCAGATAACTTTGGTAATGGCGGCAGAATGACAGAGGCTAATCCTTTTTCATTTGAGAAAAAAAATATTAAAAGGAAAACAGACAATATAAAAGATATCTTTCTCAACATAATCATCCCCTTAGCAGTTATCTTTTCTCAACTACCTTGGAGTATGCAAATAAAAAAGGAAAAGCCAATTGGCTTTTCCTTTTTTATGGTTCAAATCTTGTTGGCGGTACACTGACTTGCTTAAAATAGTAACGTACGGCTTCAGCAATTCGGGCTGAAGCATTTCCGTCCCCATATGGATTAGAGGCCTTAGCCATTTTTTTGTGTTCTTCATGATTGGTTAGCAATTCATGCGCCATTTTAAAAATGGTCTGTTCATCCGTACCCGCCAGTCTTAAGGTGCCTGCTGCAATCCCCTCCGGGCGTTCAGTCGTATCTCGCAAAACAAGAACAGGTACACCAAGTGATGGTGCCTCTTCCTGGATGCCTCCGGAGTCAGTCAAAATCAAATAGGCTCTTGATGCAAAGTTATGAAAATCCAATACGTCCAGCGGTTCGATTAAATGGACACGCGGATTATCACCGAGAATCTCGTTTGCTAGCTCTTGAACAGCGGGATTTAAATGGACAGGATAAACCACTTGAACATCGTCATGATCTGCAACGATTTTTTTGACAGCCCTAAAGATATTCCTCATAGGCTCCCCTAGGTTTTCCCTGCGGTGAGCTGTAAGTAAAATGAGCCGGTCATCTTCCAATTTATTTAAAACTGGATGAGAATACGTGGACCGCACTGTCGTTTTTAAGGCATCGGTTGCCGTATTTCCCGTCACGAATATGTTTTCTTTCTTGTTTTCATTCAGCAAATTCTCTTCCGCTTTTGAGGTCGGCGCAAAATGTAAGTCTGCCATAGTTCCGGTAAGCTGTCGATTCATCTCTTCCGGATAGGGGGAATACTTATTCCATGTGCGCAGCCCTGCTTCCACATGTCCAATGACGATTTGATTATAAAAAGCAGCTAAACTGGCTACAAAGGTTGTAGTTGTATCACCATGAACAAGAACAATGTCAGGTTTAGCTTCCTTCATTATAGAGTCCAGACCACTTAATGCTCTTGTTGTAATATCAGCAAGCGTTTGCCTTTCCTTCATTATATTCAAATCATAATCGGGTTGAATGGAAAATAAGTCGAGAACTTGATCTAACATTTGTCGATGCTGAGCCGTAACAGCAACGATTGATTTGAAATATTCTGGGTGTTTTTGAAATTCGAGTACTAAGGGCGCCATTTTGACAGCTTCTGGTCTCGTTCCAAAAATCGTCATGACCTTAATCGGTTGGTTCAATCGTGACACCTCAGTTTCTTTCTATTATTTTGTGCCGAATAAACGATCTCCCGCGTCTCCTAGACCTGGAACGATGTAGCCATGTTCATTCAGTTTTTCGTCAAGCCCTGCAATATAAATATCCACATCAGGATGCGCTTCTTTTAATGCTTCTACGCCTTCTGGGGCTGCAATTAGGCACATGAATTTGATGTTAACTGCACCGCGCTTTTTAATAGAATTGATAGCTTCAATAGCAGAACCGCCTGTCGCTAACATTGGGTCAACAACAATGCATTCTCTTTCTGCCAAATCGCTTGGCATTTTCGCATAATATTCAACCGGTTTTAATGTTTCTGGATCACGGTAAAGACCGACATGACCTACCTTTGCAGCAGGAATCAATTTAATAATTCCGTCCACCATTCCAATACCAGCACGTAAAATTGGAACGATACCAACTTTTTTACCAGAAAGCATTTTTACTTTCGCTTTGCTGACTGGTGTTTGGATTTCTACTTCTTCAAGCGGCATGTCTCTTGTAATTTCAAATGCCATTAATGACGCAACTTCATCTACTAGTTCGCGGAATTCTTTTGTTCCTGTATTTATATCACGTATATAGGCTAATTTGTGTTGAATTAACGGGTGATCGAAAACATAAACTTTTCCCATTTAGCATCTCTCCAATTCTATTGCTTAATTTTGCTCTTTTTATAATTTCCCTATTCGTTTAGAAAAATTTTCGTATCTTTTAAAATTCACTTCAACCTATTTTACAGAAAAAAGGTTCAATCTTCAATAAAGGTTTAGATGTCAGACCTATTTTCACTATTCTGACTCTTCAAAACACACTCTTCTCTGTGTCTATCTATTTAAGCACACAAAAGCCGCTTCCCTAGAAAGGAAGCGGCTCCGTTATTACAATGAAGGATATAATTCAAATTTGCTTGTTAATGCTTCAACACGCTGTTTTGCTTCTTCAAGTTTAGCTTTATCTTCATTATTTTTCAAAACAAGTCCGATGATTGCAGCGATTTCATCCATGTCTTCTAATCCAAAGCCACGAGATGTAACTGCCGCTGTTCCAATACGTATACCACTTGTAACGAATGGTTTTTCCGGATCATACGGAATCGCATTTTTGTTAACGGTAATACCGATTTCATCTAGTACATGTTCTGCAATTTTTCCTGTTAGCCCTGTAGAACGTACATCAAGAAGAATTAAGTGATTATCTGTTCCATCAGAGACAAGGGTAAAGCCTTCTTTTTTCAAACCTTCGCCCAAACGTTTAGCATTGTCGATAATTTGTTGTGCATAAGCTTTAAAATCATCTTGAAGCGCTTCGCCGAATGCTACAGCTTTAGCAGAAATTACATGCATTAAAGGCCCACCTTGAATTCCAGGGAAGATTGATTTATCAATTTTCTTACCGAACTCTTCTTTACAAATAATCATACCGCCGCGTGGTCCGCGAAGCGTTTTATGAGTAGTTGTCGTTACAAAGTCTGCATAAGGAACTGGACTTTGATGCAATCCTGCAGCAACTAAACCTGCGATATGTGCCATATCAACCATTAAATAAGCCCCAACTTCATCTGCAATCTCACGGAAGCGTTTGAAATCAATTTCACGTGGATATGCACTAGCCCCTGCTACGATCAGTTTAGGCTTGTGCTGACGTGCTTTTTCCAAAACATCGTTGTAATCGATACGGTGATCTTTTTCGTCTACACCATATTCAACAAAGTTGTAGTTAACACCACTGAAGTTAACCGGGCTTCCATGTGTTAAATGACCGCCGTGTGACAGGTTCATTCCTAACACAGTGTCGCCAGTTTGAAGAACGGTAAAGTAAACTGCCATATTAGCTTGAGCTCCAGAGTGTGGTTGTACGTTTACATACTCGCCACCGAAAATCTCTTTTGCGCGGTCACGTGCTAAATCTTCAACGATGTCGACATACTCACACCCACCGTAGTAACGTTTACCCGGATATCCTTCTGCATACTTATTAGTTAAAACCGATCCTTGAGCTTCCATGACAGCTTCACTCACGAAGTTCTCAGAAGCAATAAGCTCAATCTTACTTCTTTGACGCCCTAATTCCAGTTGAATTGCGTTAAACACTTGCTCATCTTGCTTTGCTAAACGATTCATTCCGTAATTCCTCCTCAAATTGTGCGTTATTCGCTTTTTACATTATTTACAACATGACTTCAAAAAGACATGAAAAAGCCTTATCGATAATTATTTGAAAATTCTACTCCATTTTAACATGTCTATTTTAGAAGTGATAGTCTATTTTTATCGAACGTTCATTGTTTTTTCATTTAAAAACGTTCGCATTTCACATCTTATTTAAGGTAAATAGCTCTTCCTACCTGAATTTTATTAGTAAAAAAGCTTTCCGATGAGGGGGGTATACCATTTTTTCTTCACTAACCATTCTATTGGTACTATACAAAAAAATCGTTAAAGATTCTTCTTGTTCTTTACATTTTTCTTTTATTTAATAGTCTCCATACAAAAACAGCATCCCTCATCTGAGAAACGCTGCCTAATTTTCTATTAAGTACAACTCTTGTTTACTGAAGTATCCTGATATACAGCCCGCTCCCCGCCAATTAGTTTTGGACGGGTTTTAGCCATAGTCACATGTGCATGACCAATTTCTTTAATGGAGACTCGAACAGGGACAGCCACATGTTTTAAATGCATACCGATGAATGTATCACCGATGTCTATCCCCGCTTCTGCCTTGATATGCTCAACGACGATAGCATCTTTCCATTGTTGATAGGCATAGGTTGCCATCGACCCCCCTGCCGTTCTTACAGGGACAACTGACACTTCTCCATAATCTCTTCGAACTGCGGCCTCTCTTGGTAAAACGAGAGCCCTATTTAAGTGTTCACAACATTGATAAGCAACCTGAATTCCCGTTTTTCTTTGGAAATCCTCCATTACAGCAAAGATCATTCCCGCAACATCAATTGTTCCGTCTGTGCCGATTCGTTTTCCAATCACTTCACTTGTACTGCAGCCAATTACCAATAGCTGTTTTTCTTTTAAAGCTGCCTCTTCTTGAAACTCATGTAACAGTATTCGAAACTGATTTTTCCATATCTCAAGCTCATCTGAAAATGTAGTATCATTTGTCATGAAATACGCATCCTTTCATTTAAAGAAAACTTACTGATTGGTTAGACCTTAGATGAAGAGAAGACCTCTTGTCCTTGTTCTAAATCTTCACTTCTTACCTGCACAGCTTATCGCTTAAGAAGGGCATTCTAGTGATTTAAATTAGGAGTGTTTTCCTTCATACTCCGCTATCTTACCAATCCTGTTTTCATGACGGCCGCCTTCAAATTCTGATGTCAACCATGTTTGGGCAATTTCCCTGGCAAGCCCAGGACCAATTACACGTTCCCCCATTGCCAACATATTGCTGTCATTATGCTGACGAGTCAATTTCGCACTATACACATCATGAACTAATGCACAACGTATCCCTTTAACCTTATTCGCTGCAATGCTCATTCCAATACCTGTACCGCATATAAGTATTCCACGATCAAACTCACCCTGCGCTACTTTTTCGGCAACTGGCAAAGCATAATCCGGATAATCCACGGATGTACTACATTCACATCCAAAATCCTCAAATGGAATATTTAACTCATTCATTAAATTCTTTATTTCTTCACGGATTTGAATACCACCATGATCCGATGCAATTGCAACTTTCATCAAAATCCTCCTCTAGCTGTTTTTATTTGATTTTATTGTGTCACAAAATTGTGAAAAGATAAAGTGAAGCTATAGGTTTCCGCCCATATAGAAACAGGAAACCTACACTGGTTTCCTGTAAAAATGATATTAAGTATGAAAGCGTGTAATGGTCTGTTTCAATTTTTCTGCTTGCTCTTTAAGCTCCATAGCCAAATTTTTTACGTTTTCCATAACCTTCGCTTGTTCATGAGTCGTAGCCGTTACTTCTTCCGCTCCAGCAGATGTTTCTTCTGCAATAGCAGCCACTTCTTGAGACTGCCTTGATGTTTCTTCAACACTTTCCATTTGACGATCAACAAGCTCAGTAATATCTTTTACCGCAGCGACAACATTATGTACTGTTTTGGTCATTCCTTCTATCGCTATATCCGTATTAGTACCTTTTTGGGCTTCTTTATTCGCCAAGACGACCTGTTCGCCAATTTGTTTAACAACAGCCTGTACCTCAACCTGAATATTTTGAATCAAACTTGAAATGCCTTGAACAGCTTTAGCGCTCTCATCAGCTAACAGACGGACTTCTTCCGCCACTACAGCAAACCCTTTCCCATGTTCTCCTGCTCGTGCCGCTTCAATGGAGGCATTCAATGCAAGCAAGTTCGTTTGTGCTGCAATATCGCCGACAAGCTCAATGATTTGTTCTACCTTTTTCGCATTTTCCTCTAAACGCTTGACTGTTTTTAGGGACTGTTGGTTTTCTTCAGCCAATTGTTTAATGCCGAAAACTAAGGAATTAACTACTTCTTTACTCTGAGAAAGCTCTGAAGCCATTTCACTGGATATAACAACAGATGCCTTCGCTTTATTTTGAACCTGTTGGGCAATCATGATGACATCATCAATAGATTCAGCCGTATTCATGATGGAAACAGCCGAGGTATCAGCACCTTTGGATATTTCCTCAATGGTTCTTGCCATGTTTTCTGCCTGTTCCGATGCTTTTGAGGATTCTTGAGAAATATGGATGACCTTGTTATTGGTCTCTTGGAAATTTTCTTCAATACTTTGCACCATTTCCCGCAGGTTAAAAAGCATATGGTTAAAAGCTGTACCTAATGATCGAATCTCATCATCCGTCTTTGATAAAACTACTTCTTCGTTAATACTTCCCTGGGCCGTACTTAACGCCACTTTTTCTAGTGTTTGCAGGGGTTTAGTAATAAGACTGGCTGCAAAAAACGCAAGAATTCCAGACCACAATATGCCTAATAGCAGTGTCCCAACACTAAAACTTATCGAACTCGTGTTTTCAAAAAACATTGGATGGATCACGAAAATAAAAAATGCCGAGGTTGAATAAGTGATTAAAGCAAGGACTGTGATAAAGATAACTAATTTTTTTCGTAACCCAAACTTATATTGAGTTCTTTCCGCCATTCTTTTTCCCCCTGTAGACTTGTTTACTTTTCCAGACTTTTTACTAATTCTTCTATTAGATCTTGAAGCTCCCTGAACGTTTCCCGATAAAGGTCTTCCGGGCCACCAAACGGATCTATTATGTCTCTATCATGTTTATCGTCATTAACAAATTCTTTTAAAGTAAAAGTTTTATCAATTATATGGGGGAATGTACTCATAATGGCCGCTTTATGCCCTTCCGTCATGGTAAAAATATGAGTAGCCCAATCTATTTCCTTCTCAGATAAAGGTGTTGAGGAATGATTATGTGATATGTTATTTTCAACTAATACACTTTTAGCATGCATTGAAGCGTCTTGGCCAGCCGAAGCATATACGCCAGCAGATCTCACTTCGATACCTTTAATATTCTTGTTTTTTAAAATTGCTTCTGCCATGGGGCTTCTGCACGTGTTACCGGTACATACAAATAATACTCGGATCATTTTAACGTCCTCCTTTTTTATCCATTATAAGCTATTGCCCCATTTTTAATAGTCAAAATAAAAGCACTCTTATTATTAAAATATCATAATAAATTCACTTCAACCAAAAAAATTAAGTCTATTTCGTAAACCCTTTATCCTATAAGATAAAACCATCTTTCTTCCCCTTTTTCCACAGTGAAATGTTTAAAAGAGAAAAATAAAAACCGCCCCGGTAATTCGGAACAGTTGAGGAAGGACAGATATGAAATTAGGTGCATCAAAAGGAGAATAATAGTTTTAGACCAAACGCACACAGAATACTACCACCAAGGATCTCACTGTAAACTCCCAGTAACCCCTGCATCTTTCTCCCCAGTAAAAGTCCTGCCCACGTTAAAAAAGTGGCAGCCATTCCAAAACAGAGAATGGTCAAAATCGTTTTAGCTCCATAAATCCCCAGCGTTAACCCTACCGAAAAACTATCCAGGCTTACCCCTAGAGCAAAAATAAACAGACCTTTTCCGATAGGAGCGAGCATCTTATTATCTCTATTTCCAGCTTCTCCCCTTTTACCGGGAATAAACATCTGGATGCCCAAAATTAACAGCAATAGACCGCCAGCGTATGTAGCAAATGTTCCGAATTTATCAGAAATGAAACGACCTGCCCCCATACCTAGCAAGGGCATCCAAATATGAAAAAAGCCTACAGTTAGCCCTATAAAAAGGATTTGCCTTAACCTTAGCTTAAACATCCCCATTCCAAGGCCGACAGAAAAGGCATCCATTCCCAACGCAAAAGCCATTAGCAATAATGTGATGATTTCTCCAGCGAATGTATTCATTCCATACCTCCCTCGGACGTACCTACTACATGTTATGCATGTCCGAAAAGAAATAGAAGAATAAATCAGTCCTTATTACGCATGTTCTTCTATGATTTGATGACCTGCAGCCTTCTCGAGCCGGTTCATAACCGCAACCCCTATACCAGACTCAGGAAACATTTCGCTAAAAATGATATCGACATCAAGTACATCAAATTGTCGTAAAGCATCATATAGCCCTGCTGCAACTGTATGTAAATCCGCTAATGATCCAGGAGCAACAATATAATCCGCCTTATATTCTCGTTGATGTTCAGTAGGTGTTATCACACCGACTTTTAACCCATCACCTCTTTTTTCATCCACAAGCTTCTGAAGGAAAGCTTGATTACCCTTTACTAAAAAAAGAGGGGCTTTCGGTGCATAGTGGGTATATTTCATACCCGGAGCTTTTGGTGCTGCGTCCTTATGTTTCAAGGCAGCGTCTTGTCTAACTGTTCCAATGACTGCTTCCAGTTGTTCAACTGTCACGCCACCCGGTCTTAAAATAACAGGCACTTCCTCCGTGCAATCAAGCACGGTAGATTCAACACCTACACCTGTGGTCCCACCATCGACAATGCCCGCAATCCGGCCCATTAAATCATCCACAACATGTTTAGCTGATGTGGGGCTTGGTTTGCCAGAGGTATTTGCACTTGGAGCAGCAATAGGCAGATTACTCGCTTGAATAAGACCTAGGGCAACCTGATGATCTGGCATCCTGACCGCGACTGTGTCTAGACCCGCCGTCACTAGGTTTGATAGCTGCCCTGGTTTCCGTTTCATAATCAATGTTAAAGGACCCGGCCAAAATTCAGCTATAAGTTTCCTTGCCTGTACCGGAATCTCTTCAACAATATCTTTCAACTGTTCTTCAGTAGCTATATGAACAATTAAAGGATTATCACTCGGACGCCCCTTCGCTTCAAACACTTTTTTGACAGCCTCGTCACTTTTAGCATTAGCTCCCAGCCCATATACGGTCTCCGTTGGAAAAGCAACCACTTGATCAGCCTTTAATAATTCAGCTGATTGTGTAATTTGGGGATAACTTTGTAAATTATCCACATTTTTATCCACTAACCAAACTTTCGTTTTCATCGTAAACACCTTCACCTTTTAACATTACTTATTTTATATAATTGCTTTTATATGAACGATATTTCAGTCTTATCGTACTATTATTTCTTAAAATATACTTTGAAAGTATAAAAGAAGTATACACATAATTCAAGTGTTATCCACAAATTGTGGATAATTGTAACGAAACGGTGGATAACTTTGTGGATATTATGGATTATTGACAGACTTTTTCGATATTTTGTTAATAACTCTGTGGATATGTATTATTACATTTATCTAATCGTAAAAAAAACGAGGGCAGATGCCCTCACTTTAAAAAATCTCATTGAAAATTTCTGCAAATAAGGACTTCACTTCCACCTCGGGGTCCTTTTCCCCTTCATATAATTGTTGACCTCGGTCAGTAGATGCCGTCAAATTATCGCTTGTATCTTCAACGTTCTCTTCGATACCTTTCGGTGTCACTTCTTCCTTAACCTTTTCTTCTGTCACTTCCTCTTTTACCTTTGGCTCTAAAACCTCTTCTTTCACCTTTTCTTCCGGCGCTTCCACTTTTACACTTTCCTCTATAACTTCTTCTTTAACTTTTTCCTCTGGCACAACTTTCTCTTCATTCGTTGCAGCATATGCCTTCCCTTTTGAAGTCACTGATTCTTCATCTTCATCCTCGACAATTGGACTTTGGCTTACAGCTGTCCCATTTGAAAAATCCAGGAAACATAATGGAGGAAATAACACACACCACCAATTAGCCCCTTCCCCTTCACCAAGTGTGATAATCACCGCTTCATAATCACCTGCAGGATATAAATACTGACCGTAAAGCTTTGTCGGGAATTCCGCCTGTCCAAAATCGACGTTGACTGTCTGTTCCAAACCATTTTCCCTTACTACTGCCTCCGCTGTTGCTTGGATATCTGGTAAATGCGAAGTAATCACTTCCCTCGCCTCATCCAAAGAGGTAAGCTCCTGAACCCACTTCGTAATATCTTCATTTACTTTATCTCTAATCAGGCGCTTAACAGCTTGATCCTCTTCTGTATCACTATTAGCAAGTATTCGCAGACGAATCGCTTCATCTGGAATCACCATAGTTTCTTCCGCACTGACCGCCTCCGATTTAGGCATATATATACTTACAATTGTTCCTATTGTTAAGATTAATAGATAGATAATGGCTAAATGTTTAGTTTTCATCGCCCTCGCCCCCTCACACAAATTAGTTTCGCCAATTTTCCGTTATCTTAAACTAGTAAAAGTAAAAAAGAGGATAACTAAAAATATAGATTCTAAAAGGTATATTGGGTGAAGCACGTTACATTCCAAACAAAAAAATCCGTCTCACATATGAGACGAATCATTTTAATACAGCAAAGACCATTCGATCCTTTTTGTTAATGTCATTTTCAATGGACACTTCTGCCGCAGGAAATGTCCGCTTTAAGAGACCAGCAACTGCCTGACCCTGTCCAGTGCCTACCTCAAAGCCAATCAGTCCCGGTACATTCATAACCAGTGGCAATTGTTCCATAAAGCGGCGATAAAAGTCTAAGCCATCGACACCAGCGAATAACGCACGATGTGGTTCATGATCAGTTACGACCACTGACATGGATTTTTGATCATCATTTGGTATATAAGGAGGATTCGATAAAAGGATGTCCACCTGATTGTTCTGCTTAATGAACGGCTGCAGCAGATCGCCTTGCACAAACTGTACCTCAGCTCCAAGTAACTTGGCATTCTTTCTCGCTACCTCAAGTGATGGATCTGCTATATCCGTGGCTGTCACCAGCAAGTCTGTTTCTTCAAGCTTCATCGTAATTGCAATCGCACCGCTGCCCGTCCCAATATCCGCTAAGCTGAGCTTCTGTCCCTTCGTAAAAATGTTAGGGAGCTTGCGAAGTGTATAATAAATTAATTCTTCTGTTTCAGGTCTTGGAATCAACACTTCTTCATTAACAAGGAAGGTCCGTCCATAAAATTCTTCACTGCCTGTAATATATTGAACAGGGGTCCCATCAACATGTAGCTCAACAGCGGACTTAAATTGTTCTAACTCCTCTTTATTGAGTTCATAATGGAGATTGGCTAATAGCTGGGAGCGAGTTTGCTTTAAATAATGCTGCAACAAAATTTCTCCTGCATTAGCATCCCGATCATTTTCCTTTAAAAAAGAAGAAGCCCATTTAAGGACTTCGAATACTTTCATTACAGAATTATTCATCTGCATTTTCCAGTCTTGAAGATTGATCTTCCATGATTAATGCATCCACGACATCATCCAGCTTACCTTCCATAATTTGATCCAGCTTTTGAATCGTTAAGCCGATACGATGGTCGGTAACACGGTTTTGCGGGAAGTTATACGTACGAATCCGTTCTGAACGATCACCCGTTCCAACGGCAAGCTTCCTGTTTTGGTCATATTCCGCCTGTACTTCACGATGAATTTTGTCATACACACGGGCACGCAAAACTTTCATTGCTTTTTCTTTGTTCTTGATTTGTGATTTTTCATCCTGACAAGATACAACGGTATTTGTTGGAATATGCGTCAATCGCACCGCTGACATTGTGGTGTTAACACTCTGTCCTCCTGGTCCACTCGACGCAAAGGTATCTACACGAACATCCTTATCATGGATTTCAACTTCCACTTCCTCAGCTTCCGGTAAAACGGCAACCGTAGCCGTGGACGTATGAATCCGTCCACCTGATTCAGTTTCAGGTACACGCTGCACGCGATGGGCTCCATTTTCGAATTTCAACTTTGAATATGCACCGTTACCATTAATCATGAAAATGATTTCCTTATAACCACCAAGCCCTGTAGGACTTGATTCAATAACTTCAGTTCTCCAGCCTTGCACCTCAGCAAAACGGCTGTACATACGGTATAGACTACCTGCAAATAAGGCCGCTTCATCTCCGCCTGCCGCTCCGCGGATCTCCATGATTACGTTTTTATCATCGTTAGGGTCTTTTGGAATAAGCAATATTTTCAGCTTATCTTCAAGACCTTGTATGGTCTCTTCAAGTTCATTAATCTCTTCTTTAACCATTTCACGCATATCCGCATCAAGTTTGTCTTCAAGCATCGCCTTGGCTTCCTGGAGTTGCTCACGAACTGCTTTATACTCTTTATACGTTGAAGCCGTCTCCTGAATACTGGATTGCTCCTTAGAATATTCCCTTAGCTTCTTTGAATCATTAATGATTTCAGGGTCACTCAATAGTTCATTCAATCTTTCATATCTATCTTCTACTGCCTGCAGTCGATCAAACAAATTATTCACCTCATAAATTTTCCAAAACATCTACATGAAACGAGTTGGAAGTAATCCATCCTTTTTAACTATAAATAAGTGCCCTAACCGAGTTCACTTCTAGCTTAATTATAGTATAGGTGAATAATCGACGTCAAAGAGGATTCAAAATTGTGGTTATTTCTTTAATTTAACATCTATATTATATTGGGGAACAACTCTGGTTATCATGTCTTGAATTCGCTGCTTTTCCTCATTTCTTTCTTCATCCGTCTTGATTTCACCTTTATCATGGACCGTAACATGTATGGTATTGCCATTAAACCATACGGAGCCTGCATCATAATTAGTTTCCGATTTAATGATTGATCGGATTTTATCTATTTCCTGCCCCATGGATGGAGAATTATTGGATGTATGATGCGGAGTGTTGAGGACTTGATCCGATGGCCGTTCCGCTTCATTGTCCCAATCCTTATTAGATACATGTTTTAAACTTTTGCCAACAAAATCTTTGCCATCCCGGGATTGATCCCCATATTCCGAATCATTATTTATTGCATTGTCATTTTGACTGCATGCTGTTAGTGCAGCAAGAAGAAAAGCAGTCATAAAAATCAGTATTGATTTCATATTTTTTCCCTCCATTTTGGTTAAGTTTATAAAGAGCGGTTCCTCTTCAGCTTTCCCAAAATGAAGCAAAATGTATCTTTTATTTCTCTTCCCTCTTTTTTACAAAATGCTCGACTTTATCTTAATAGTTAAAGTTTATTGCAAATGTCTATTTTTAGTTCAAACCGCATTGCGTTAAACTTCATCTTAAAATCTTTGTATGTTAAAATCCTTTTGAAAGGATTATCTACATGGATTTAGGAGAAAATGAATAAAGGGTAATAATTAGCTCCCCTTTCTTCCAAATAGGGAGTTTTTTTATTGTTTGTAATTACAACAGGAGGATTCAACTATGCATTTATTGCCGCGGGAAATCGACAAGCTTATGATAGTGGTGGCAGCGGATCTTGCGAAGCGCCGAAAAGACAGAGGATTAAAGTTAAATCATCCGGAAGCTGTCGCCCTCATCACTTATGAGGTTATGGAAGGGGCAAGAGACGGGAAAACTGTAGCCCAACTTATGGAGTATGGGGCTTCCATTTTGACACAAGAAGATGTCATGGAAGGAATACCTGAAATGATAGATGATATTCAGGTTGAAGCAACTTTTCCAGATGGAACGAAATTGGTGACTGTCCACAGCCCGATACGATAAATAGGAGGGATAGCTATATGTTGCCAGGAGAATACATTTTAAAAGAAGAAGAGATTATTTGTAATGAAGGAAGAGAAGTATTCACCATTTCTGTTACTAACACCGGCGACCGCCCTATTCAGGTCGGATCACATTTTCATTTCTACGAAGTAAATGAAGCACTCCAATTTAATAGGAAGAAAGCTTACGGAAAGCGATTAAATGTCCCTGCTGGAGCGGCTGTTCGTTTTGAACCCGGGGATGAAAAAGAAATACAGCTTCTAAATTTTGCAGGAGAACGGCGTATATACGGGTTCAATAATAAAGTAGACGGCAAATTAGAAAGTGAGGATGAATCATGAGTTTTAAAATGTCCCGAAAACAATATGCTGAAATGTACGGACCAACTACTGGTGACTCTATCCGCCTTGCTGACACAGATTTGTTTATTCAAATTGAAAAAGATTACACTTCATACGGAGAAGAAGTTGTCTTTGGCGGCGGAAAAGTCATTCGGGACGGCATGGGCCAGCACCCCCTTGCAACCCGTAAAGACGGTGTGGCAGATACCGTTATAACGAACGTAGTAATTTTAGATTACACAGGAATTTGTAAAGCAGATCTAGCCATTCGGGATGGTAAAATTTCTGGAATTGGTAAAAGCGGAAATCCACTCGTTATGGACAATGTGGATATTATTATTGGCGCATCTACAGAAATAATCGCCGGTGAAGGTTTGATTGTGACAGCTGGTGCCATCGATACCCACGTTCATTTTATTAATCCAGAACAAGTACAGGTAGCACTAACATCTGGAACAACAACATTAATCGGGGGCGGTACAGGTCCTGCAGCTGGATCTAAGGCAACTACGGTTACTCCGGGTGAATGGAATATTCACCGCATGCTTGAAGCTGCTGAAGGCCTCCCTATAAATATTGGATTTACAGGTAAAGGACATGCTGCTTCCACTGAACCCTTAATCGAGCAAGTTAGAGCTGGAGTTATCGGATTAAAAGTTCATGAAGACTGGGGAGCTACTGGTTCATCCCTTGACTACGCACTACAGGTAGCAGACGAATATGACATTCAAGTTGCCCTGCACGCAGATACATTAAATGAAAGCGGATTTATGGAAAATACCATGGCCGCAGTAAAAGACCGAGTTCTTCACATGTACCATACTGAAGGCGCAGGCGGTGGCCATGCACCTGATTTAATCAAATCAGCAGGTTACCATAACATTCTGCCTTCATCAACGAACCCCACCCTCCCTTATACCGTTAATACTATCGACGAACACCTTGATATGGTCATGGTTTGCCATCATTTAAATCCTTCTGTTCCAGAAGATATCGCTTTTGCAGATTCTAGAATTAGAAGGGAAACAATTGCAGCAGAAGATATCCTTCACGACATGGGCGTATTTAGCATGGTAAGCTCTGATGCCCAAGCAATGGGCCGAGTAGGAGAAGTCGTTCTACGCACATGGCAAGTAGCAGACAAAATGAAAAAACAAAGAGGCATCCTGTTTGGAGATAGCAAACATGCCGACAACAACCGGGCTAAGCGCTATATCGCCAAATACACTATTAATCCAGCCATTACACATGGGATTTCAAAGCATGTTGGTTCTATTGAAGTTGGAAAATTGGCAGATCTAGTCCTCTGGTCTCCAAAGTTTTTTGGCGTGAAGCCAGAAATGGTGCTTAAAAACGGTCTTGCGGTTACTGGGTTAATGGGTGATGCCAATGCATCTATCCCGACACCACAGCCGTATATTTATCGTCCAATGTACGCTCAGTTTGGAAAGGCCTTAGCAAAAAGTTCGGTTACTTTCATTTCTCAAGCAGCCTACGATGATGGTGTTCATGAAAAACTTGGACTACATAAAATGATTCTACCTGTTGGCGGAATTCGGACTCTAACTAAGAAAGATATGAAATTAAATGCTGAAACACCTGATATTACAGTTGATCCGCAAACATATGAAGTAAAAGTAAATGGAGAACTCCTGACATGCGAGCCAGTTGATACGGTGCCAATGGGTCAGCGATATTTCCTATTCTGAGGTGAAAAGTATTGATTATAGAAAAAGTTGTCACTAACTTAGAAAAGATGGATACAAACGAAATTAAAAAGCGTCATATAGAAAAAGTGTACTTGGAAAGCGCACATTTAATGAAGCGCATTCAACGGGTCAAAACGGATCACGGCAATGAGCTTGGTATTCGCTTAAAAGAGCATCGAGACCTTTTAGCTGGAGATGTATTATACATGGATGATAAAAATATGATCGTCATAGATGTGCTATCAGATGATTTACTTGTTATCTCCCCTCGAAGCATAAAAGAAATGGGGACAATCGCCCATCAACTTGGCAACCGTCACCTCCCTGCTCAATTTGAAGAAGATGATATGTTGGTCCAATATGACTATTTGGTTGAGGAATTACTTCAAGAACTCGGAATTCCTTTTAAACGGGAAGAACGAAAAGTGAAACAAGCGTTCCGTCATATAGGCCACAGTCATGAATAACAATATTCTCTCTTTGTTTCAGCTATGCGACTCTAATTTACCTACCGGCGCTTTCAGCCATTCTTTCGGCCTGGAGAGTTATATACAAGAAGATCAAGTTAAGGACCAGGAGACATTTTTCCAGTGGCTTAAAGTGTATTTACATGAGCAGCTCATCTACTCAGATGGGCTTGCCTCTCGTCTCGTTTATGAAGCTCTTATGGATGAGGATATTCAAGAAATATGGAACCTGGATCGCCTATTAACTGTCCAAAACTTGCCGAGGGAAACGCGGGAAGGAACACAAATGATTGGGGATCGAATGCTAAAACTCACAGAATCGCTATACGGTATGCCAATCCTCTCACAATATAGAGCGGAAATTAAGAGAAAGAGTTCATTCGGCCATCCCGCTATTGTATTTTCGATGGTAGCACATGGGCTTGGGGTAACAAAACCAGACACCATCCTCTACTATTTGTATTCTGCTATTTCCAGCCAAGTTCAAAATGCGGTACGAGCCATTCCTCTTGGACAAACAGCAGGTCAAACAATTACTCACAATTTTATACCAGAATTAACACAGGCTGTGGAAAGAATTCTGCAACTAACGAAAGATGATTTTGGCATCGTTTCTCCTGGTATTGAACTGTCTCAAATGAAACATGAACGCGTTAACATTCGAATATTTATGTCTTAATTTTTTTGAAAGAATCAGTAAAGGAAGTGTTTTAATGGAACCAATAAAAATCGGTGTTGGAGGACCTGTTGGAGCAGGTAAAACAATGCTTGTAGAAAAATTGACACGCCATCTCGAAAATGAAATAAAAATGGCAGTTGTCACAAACGATATTTACACAAAAGAAGACGCTAAATTTTTAATACAAAATGGTGTTCTTCCAGAGGATCGGATCATTGGTGTGGAAACGGGCGGCTGTCCTCATACCGCCATTCGCGAAGATGCTTCCATGAACTTCGCCGCTATCGATGAGTTAATCGAGCGTCACCCGGACGTTGAACTTATTTTTGTTGAAAGTGGCGGAGACAATCTTGCAGCTACTTTCAGCCCTGAACTAGTTGACTTTTCTATTTATATTATTGATGTTGCCCAAGGGGAAAAAATCCCCCGCAAAGGCGGACAAGGTATGATTAAATCTGATTTGTTCATCATTAATAAAACGGACCTTGCTCCATATGTCGGTGCCAGCCTTGAAGTAATGGCAAAGGACACAAAAGTATTCCGCGGTGACAAACCATTCGTTTTTACAAATTTAAAAAATGATGATGGCCTTCCTGAAGTAATCGACTGGATTAAGCAGCATGCTTTATTAAAAGGTTTAGATTAATATGACAGATTGGACTGGCACTTTATCTCTGGACCTAGAAGAACGGAAAGGGAAAACCGTCGCAAAAAGGGTGTATTTTCAAGGTGCACTCAAAGTTATGCGACCGATCTACTTTGATGATTCAGGTCAGGTCTGCTATTACCTTCTAAATCCCGGCGGCGGCTATTTAGACGGCGATCGATACAAGATGGAAATATCAGCCGATGAAGGCTCTAAAGTTACTTTAACTACCCAATCTGCGACAAAAGTATATAAAACGCCGAAAGGCTATGCCTATCAGGAAACCCAAATTCACTTGCAAAAAGGCAGTTATTTAGAATACCTTCCAGATCCGCTAATTGCTTATGAAAATGCTCATTACAAGCAAAAAAATGTAGTTCATATGGAAAGTGGAGCAACGTTTATTTACACAGATATCCTCACACCTGGCTGGTCCCCGGAGGGTAAAAAGTTTAGCTATAATACCATTCAATTAGTTACTGAGGTTTATCTGAATGGTAAACTTGGTGTGTTTGACCATATCAAATTAATGCCAGAAAAACAAACACTATCGGGTCTAGGTTTCATGGAAGGCTTTACTCACCTAGGCTCTATGATTGCGGTCAGCGAATATACGAATAATTCTCTTCTCGATGAATTGTATGAAGTGATTCAAATAGAAGAATCGAGTTTTAAATTTGGAATTTCAAAGCTAGCCGTGCCAGGCTTTAGCATACGAATCCTAGCCCACTCTACCCAAGTCATTGAACGAATATTGGATCAGTGCCAAAAGATCATCAGCGAGAAGTGGAATAATCGTACACCAAGCTTTTTACGGAAATATTAATACATTCATCGGAGGCTGCTCCTTTAAAAGGCACAGCCAGATGAGCCATTTTATATTGTATTTATTTTGAGTTCCTAAATTCACATTACGCTGTGCTATTAAAGACCGATTTCCCATGAACTGCGCCCTTTAAATGACAGTCTTAAATAAAGACCTATATAATAGGCAATTAATAGATTACTCCGGTATTTTACCGATCTTGTAACTCAATATTTACGATAATCTAGGAAAAATATTTAAGTAGAAACTTTCATGAGAGGGGATACAGTATGCCTGAAGATAAGAATGCAAAACCCGAACTTGAAGATTTTGAGGTAGAAACAGTGTTCGAGAACCGTGTTCACGAGCGACACGCATTCACTTTTAAAGTCCAAGGAGAGGAATTCAAGGGGCATTTTCATGAGGATGAAATTCATTGGCTCCACCCTCACCCAAAACAAACGATTGGTGAAAGTAAAGTGGACATTATTGAAACTACCATACATTCATTAATGCGACACTATGGAATTTCAAAAGAGATTAAAGGCCTTGAAATAAAACCAGCATTTGAAGACCGGGTACATGAACGCCGACAATTTTCTTTGCAAGTGCAGGGAGAGGAATTCAAAGGCTTTGTTCATGAAGGAGAAATTCAATGGTTCCATCCTCAGCCAAAGCAAAAGCTTGAAGAGGATCTGGTTGAGGCAATTGAATCAGAAATCCATGAAAAAGTAGCGGAACACGAAAATAATAGTAAAGAGAATGATTAGAAATAGATAATATAAGAAAGGAGGTCTCTATTAAAGAGATCTCCTTTTCTAATGTCATTCAATTAATTTCTTTATCTCAACTAAAATCATTAAAATCAATCACACGTTGACAAAGTCTTTGCATAAGCTTAGATTCATGAGTTACAACTACTATTCCCATCTTTCTCTTTTTAGCAATTTCAATGACAGCATGCCAGATTTGAGTCTGTGTGATTGCATCGAGCATTGTTGTCATTTCGTCTGCAATTAGAAATCGAGTATTGGGTCCTAATGCACGGGCAACACAAAATCGTTGTAGCTCTCCTCCCGATAGTTCGTTAGGCCATCGTTCTAGCCACTCCCGATCAATTCCCAGTAATTCTAACACCTCTTTATTGGGTTTCCATCCTTCATTAAGAATCTTGTGCATCTTCCATCGTGGATTAATCGCTTTTTCTGGATGCTGAAAGATCAATTGAACAGGATGATATCCTTTCTTTGGCAATGGAGCACTATTAAAGGTCACAGTTCCCTCAATTGGTGTCTCAAAACCCGCTAAAATCCGGCAAAACGTTGTTTTCCCACATCCACTTGGACCAGTGATGCCAACGATTTCCCCTGGCTCTAGCGTTAAATTGACTCCTTGAAACAGCCATGGTCCATTTCCATATCGAAATCCGATGTCTTTTGCTTCAAGTTGCATGAATACACCTCACCATTCCCCCCCTAAGTTTTCGCATTTCAGGTTGTACTTGCCGGCATTCAGGTGTTGCCATTACACAACGTGGTGCAAACAAACATCCCGCTGGTAATGAACTTGGATGAGGTTGCGAACCTGGAATTGGAATAAAATCATTTTGAGGTAATGCTCTCCACAAAGCCTTACTATAAGGATGCCGTATTTCCTCACCGTGACCTTTAAAGTTCTCCACTGGAGCTACCTCTACTGTAGTTCCTGCATAAAATACGGCAATTTTATCTGCAATATTAAGGGCCGATTCAATATCATGAGTTATCAGCATCACCGCACAACCATTGTCGGCAACCTCTCTAAAATTATTTAGCGCTTCCTTTATTACATCGGGGTCGAGCCCTGGAGTAGGCTCATCCGCAATAATCACCTTTGCTCCGCTTACCATGGCAGTGGATAGAAGCGTCCTCCTCGCCATACCTCCAGAAAGTTGAAATGGATACATTTTCTCAACCTCTTGCCTTAAGTGATAGCGCTCAAAAACCTCCCGTTGAACCGATACAGCATCCCCATTTTTTACAGAAGTACGGACTTGACTTCCAACACGCATGAGTGGGTCTAGAAAGTTTACCGATTGTGGTACAAGAGCAATTTCCTTACCTCTTAATACAGTTTGCCGATCAGGGGTGAGTTCCTCTCCCGCATATTTAATTACTCCACTTATACTTGCATTTCTCGGCAGTATTCCTAGAATGGCATGTGCGAGCAGACTTTTTCCCGATCCACTCGCTCCAACAACAGCAAGAATCTCACCTGCTTCAAGAGTAACATTTAAACTTGATATAACTTTATGAGTTTTCTGTTTAAGTCCAGTATATTGCTTAAAAGATACTGATAAATTTTCCACTTCAAGAATAGGCATTTGTTAACTCCTCTTAATATTGAACGTAGCATATCTGATTAATCTTGAGCCCTATTAGGATCTATGAGCAACCGGATATTCTCTCCAATCTGATCAAACGTTCTAACGATAATCAGCAAACAAAGCCCTGGAAAAAAGGCAAGCCACCACATACCTGAAGATAAGTACTTCATCGATTCTGATAGAATAATTCCAATTGCCGGCTCGTGAGGCGACAATCCTAAACCCAAAAATGTAACTGCCGCCTCATGTAAAATAACATGAGGAAACAGTAACATAAAACCAATTAACAGTTGTGGAGCTATATGTGGAAGAATATGATGCAAAGCAATCCACCATTGGGATTTCCCCATTTTCTGTGAAACCTGAACATATTCTGCTGAACGAACTTGCATAACCTCTGCTCTGATGACTCGAGCAAGACTTGGCCAATGTGTTAAAGCTAATCCAATTACAATTCCTTTAAATCCTCCCCCTAATGTAAAAGCGATAAGAATAAGAGTTACGAGATGTGGTACACTCAGAAAAAGGTCGATGAGCCATGAAATAAGACGATCTGCCATTTTCCCCATTGTTGCTGCTGCCATACCCAAGAAAAGAGCAATTGACGCACTTCCAATTGCTCCAATCAATCCAACTCCTATACTTAAAGAAAGTCCCATTAACGTTCTTGTAAACATATCTCTACCTAACCAATCGGTACCAAAGAGATGGTCTAGGGATGGAGGAGCATTTCGATCATTAAGATTTGTTACAATTCTCCCCTCATCAATTAAAACACCTCCTAATATAACAATTACTAAAAAAATAATTGAAATTAGGATTATAAAAAGCGTCCGCTTCTTTCGATTAGAAGGAAGTTGTTTATGATTATCTTTATTTTTTAATTTGAGGCTTGAAATCATATCTTCTCCCCTCCCTCATTCTCGGATCTAATAAACGATAGCTCAAATCAGCCAGTAAATTTCCTACAAAAACAAATATTGTACTAAATATAACTAATCCCAATAAAAGGGGAACGTCTCCCCTTAGCCCCGCTTCTACCGTAGCCTGTCCTAAACCGGGATATGAAAAAACTTGCTCAGCCAACACTGCTCCACCAAACAATTCACTAAAAGCCGCAAACTGCAAGGTAATCGCTGGCAAAGCAACATTACGTAATCCATGTCTCCAAAACAGGACAAAGCCTTGTTCACCTCTCGCCCTAGCGAATAAGACATAATCACTAGCAAGAACATCAATCAGCTTCTGGCGCGTATGTAGTGCCACATTAGCGACCCCAACTATACTAAGTGTGATCGCTGGCAGAATAAGATGATTGATTCGATCCACCATTGTGACATTTTCTGCAAGGACACCAGCTGGAACCCCCATTCCAAATGGAAACCATTTTAGCCAAACGGCAAAAACGATAAGAATAAGGAGCCCCATCCAGAAGGTAGGAGTTGAAGCTAGTGTGAAACAGTACCATTTTATTATTCGATCAATCCAAGTCCCCTTTTTCATTGCCGCTACAACACCCATGGCAAATCCAATCATACCTGATAATACCCAAGCTGATATCATGAGCGCTAGGGAATTTAAGAATCGTTCACCAATAATGTCAATTACCGGGCGGCGAAATATCATTGAAGTTCCTAAATCACCTGTTAGCAAAGCAGAGCCCCAATTCAAGAACTGCACCATAACTGGTTGGTCAACTCCCCAATATTCAGCTATCTTCTCCCGTTGCTCAGGTCCTACCTTCAACATATCTGCACCAATGTAGGCTTGAATTGGATCAATCGGAGAGTTTTTTATTAATAGAAAAGAAATTAAACAAATGGCAAATAATAATGTGGCCATTCTTAAACCTTTCAACAATAAAAATAATCCAAGCTTTCCACCTATATATTTACGCACAGTTACTTAGTCCATTTCCATTCAACTATATTATCTGTTGCAGGCCAACCATGACCATGAACATGGATTCTTTGTTCTCCGATATCAAGTCCATCTTTCACTAAGTATAAATGATCAATATTCACTAACCAGGCCCATGGAGCGTCGCCATTCGCACTTAAACCTGTTGTTCCATCCCATTGCGCTTTTTTCCAAAACTCAATTGCTTCTGTTTCACTTGTAGCGCGAAGAGCCTTTTCAAAATAATCATCTACCGTTTTGTTTTGATAAAAACCAGTATTATAATAGTCTACCCCTGCAAATTTACTACTATAAATGTTATACATCTCATGAGGGTCATGGCTTCCCCAACCTAAAAGGACAGCATTCGAATACATTTTCTTTTCAATAATATCCCAGCTTCCACCTTCTAATTTAATATGAATTCCTAGTGGCTCGATCATATCGGCCACAGAAATGGCAAGAGATTGTCTTATTGCATCACTCGCTAAGTAATATAGAGTGAACTCAGCTTTCAAAGAGTCTTTCTCAAGAATCCCATCTCCATCTGTATCCTTCCACCCGGCTTCTTTCAAAAGTTTTCGCGCACCGTCCAAATCAGCATCTTTAATGACTGTATCTGGGTTCCACCAAGGAAGGCCATCCACTGAAGTATAGGCTGGAGTCCCACGTCCTTCTAAGACTCCATCCACAAGTGCTTTTCGGTCTACTCCAATATTTATCGCATGACGAATAGCTGGATCGGCTGTTACATCGTTACCAATTGGTAAACCATCTTCAGTAAAATCCCCTGACTTTATAAATGGGAAGACGATTCCCCGATTATCTACTGTTTTTACTGATTCCAGTCTCATTCCAGGTACTTCCAGGTTACTAAATGCAGCTGGTATATAGGCAAGATCAACCTTTCCCGCTTGTGCAGCAGCAAATGACGCATCCTCGTTTAAGAATAAAAAGGTTATCTTTTTAAAATACGACTTTTTGTCATAGTATTCAGGATTAGCCTTTATAATAAGCTGTTGCCCCTTGTCCCATTGAACGAGCTGATAAGGCCCTGAACCTATAGGGTTTTCAGCATAGTCTGCTCCATATGCATGTTTTGGGACAATTCCCGTTCCTACTAAAGAATTAACAAATGTTGATTGAGGTTCTTTTAATGTGAATTTTACTGTGTAATCATCCATTGCCTCTACTTTATCCATACCATTAAGATCAACAACTGACCCATTTTTAGTAGCTGTTTCAAATGTAAAGACTACATCATCAGCGGTTAATGGTTGACCGTCTGAAAATTTCACATCCTTACGCAAGATTACAGTCCAAACCTTGCCATCTTCATTGACTTTATAACTGGTTGCAATATCATTTACAATGTTTAACTTGTTATCTCTTTTTAGTAGAGTACTCTGGAATAGCGGTGAACCATAACGTCCCCACCCAGTTGTTGGATCAAAACCTGCTTCAGGCTCAGATCCAAAAGCCATCACAAGTTCGTCCTTTTTCTTCTGAATACCCTCACCATTTGCATCACCAGATTGATCGAGTTGCTGATTACAACCCCCTAACATGAAAGATGAAACTAATGTAGCTAATACTATAATTCCAAACAATTTCTTTTTCATCTGTCACACCCCATAAATTAATATCTTTCTAATAAAGGTTAAATACTTAACCCGCCTGTAAAATTAGGTGAATTTCACGGGTGCATACCTCACCCGATTTACAGGAATAAACAACTAATTGGTATACAAAAAATACATTATTCAATTAATTCAGATATGTATAAGGCAAATGTCCATAACATCTTTCTGGCAGGTGTTGTTACAGGAGGTATTACAAATCATGACTACGATGAAGATAAACAATTTCGCGGAATAAAATTGTGGAAACTAAACTACATAAAATAGCATAAGACGAGAATAGGCACCTGCTGATTTGGTGTCTATTCTCGTCTATCCCTTATCTAAATAGTTTATTTGATAATAAACAGCTTTATTATGTACTGAAGGACTCACTTTGCAAGAGATATTTGAAAAGAATTTTTTCCATACAACAACAATAGTAAACGACTTTTGTGTCAAGTATACGATTTTTTCTATAATTAAACAACTCTATTATTAGCATAAAATCAAGTTAGATAAAACTCTAAATCAAGAATTTAAAAGCAATTGAATGCGGTAACGTATAGGACTGAATAGTTTTGAGTAGGCGAGAGGGGGAATAGAAAAATGAAGAGACTTATACAGGTCTAATGATTGATCCATGAAAGGGACACACAGGGCTAAATAAGTAACAACAAAGGATACCCTCATGAATTTGATATCAATAAAACACAAGGTTTTGCCACTCTAACACTCAAGGTAATAGCTGTTTTCCCTTAGGCTCTTTTTTAGCTGAACTTGTGTAATTAATAAAAGTGCCCTAAGATCTCTTTGGATCTTAAGGCACCATGATTTAAATATGTTCTTTAATCCCTGCCGTCTGCTTGCCTGGGACTTCGTGGTGATGGCGGCAACGGGGCTCGTATGATTCCGATGCACCTACAAGGATGATCGGCTCATCATAGGAGGCCGGTGCACCATTAATCAATCGTTGTGTCCTGCTTGCAGGTGATCCGCACACTTCACACACAGCCTGTAGCTTTGTTACTGATTCTGCTAGCGACAATAAAGCAGGCATAGGACCGAATGGTTCACCTCTGAAATCTTGATCGAGTCCTGCCATAATCACTCGATAACCGCTGTCCGCAAGATGCTGGGCAACCCCGACAATTTCATGATCAAAAAATTGCACTTCATCTATTGCAATGATATCTAAGGGCTTATCTAAATACTTAAAAATATCTGTTGAATGGGCAATAGGTTTTGCCATCACAGAGGACCCATTGTGTGATACGACAGCCTCTTCCGCATAGCGATTATCTATAGCAGGTTTAAAAACGGCTATTTGCTCTTTAGCAAATTGAGCACGGCTGACTCGTTTAATCAATTCTTCAGATTTACCTGAAAACATGCTTCCGCAAATAAGCTCGATCCAGCCTGTTTGTTTCATTACATACATGGAAACAGCTACTCCCTTCCACCTGTCAATCCCTTGGCCATAATGGAATTAGACCCGGCTTTATATAAATTCAAACTTGTTTATAGAAAAGAAAAAACAGGCAAGAAAAATACTTGCCTGTTTTTTGAAAAGTCCGGCTTATTTAATACCGTATTTTTTGTTGAAACGATCAACACGTCCGCCAGCTTCAGCGAATTTTTGACGACCAGTATAGAATGGGTGGCATTCTGAACAAGTCTCAACTTTGATCTCTTCTTTAACTGAACCAGTTTCAAAAGTGTTTCCGCAAGAGCAAGATACTTTTGAAAGTTTATAATTTGGATGAATTCCAGTTTTCATTCTTTTCAGCTCCTTCTGCCCTGAATCATTCGAAACAGAGTTATATACTTCAAGGTGAGAGAAAAGTACCCTCACATTTATTGTAAAAACACATGAACTCATTATAGCAATTTAAGACTAGTTGTGCAACAGTTTGTTTCTTTCCCTGTTTAAGAACGTTTTGCGTTTGCTGGTCCCTTTTTCATTTCTAACATCTCTTCATCCAACTTACTGAAAAATTCTTCATTTCCTTTTGTCTGTTTTAAACGGCGAAGGAATTTTTCGGCAAAATCAGGTGAATCAGACATTGTTTTCCGAATTGCCCAAAGTTTATCCAAACGATCTTTCGGAATTAACAGTTCTTCTTTACGAGTACCAGAGCGACGAATATCAATCGCTGGGAAAATACGTCTTTCGGCAAGGGCCCGATCTAAATGAAGCTMCATATTACCTGTACCTTTAAACTCTTCATAAATGACGTCGTCCATTCGGGAACCTGTATCTACCAAAGCTGTAGCAAGAATCGTCAAGCTACCACCCTCTTCGATATTTCTAGCTGCACCGAAAAAACGTTTTGGCCGGTGAAATGCAGCCGGGTCAATCCCTCCGGATAGTGTACGACCGCTTGGCGGAATGACAAGGTTGTAGGCACGCGCCAGACGAGTAATACTGTCCATTAAAATAATAACATCACGTTTATGTTCAACTAGGCGCATTGCCCGTTCTAACACTAGTTCTGCGACTTTGATATGGTTCTCCGGCACTTCATCGAACGTCGAACTAACCACGTCCCCAGCCACCGAACGTTCAATGTCTGTTACTTCTTCCGGACGTTCATCAATAAGCAATACAATCAATTCCGATTCCGGATGATTCGTGGTTATGGCATTAGCAATTTCTTTGATTAACATCGTTTTACCAGCTTTTGGCGGTGCAACAATCAAACCACGCTGTCCAAAACCAACAGGTGCTAAGACATCCATAATTCTCGTTGATAAATTCTTCGGTGTTGTTTCCAGTTTAATTTGTCTGTTTGGATACAGCGGTGTTAAGCCTGGGAAATGAACACGCTCTTTAGCGGACTCTGGGTTATCCCCATTGACAGCTTCCACATGCAGCAATCCATAATAACGCTCGTTTTCTTTTGGCGGCCTAACCTTACCGGAAACCTTATCACCGTTACGCAAATCAAATCTGCGGATCTGCGAAGCAGAAATATAGATATCCTCCGAGCTTGGAGAATAGTTAATTGGACGTAAGAAACCAAAGCCTTCTGAAGGGATAATCTCTAAAACGCCTTCCATGAAAAGAAGACCATCTTGCTCAGCTTGTGCCTTTAAGATTGCGAAAATAAGTTCCTTTTTTGACAGTTTGCTGTAATAGGAAACTTTATATTCACGCGCGTGCTCATAGAGATCCTTTAGTTTCATGTTTTCTAAATTGGAAATAGTTAAATTCATTATGACACCACACTTTTATTAATTAAACGTTTTCACCCATACTGAAAAAGAAATGGTTTGTTAAATGGAAGAAAAACCGCAATCCATGTACCCGACCAGAGTTTTCTTAGAAAGGATGATA
This sequence comes from Peribacillus sp. P4_C12, assembly GCF_056402095.1. NCBI lineage: Bacteria > Bacillati > Bacillota > Bacilli > Caryophanales > Bacillaceae > Peribacillus > Peribacillus sp. P4_C12. The sequence continues at coordinate 104,749 of NZ_JBFUIB010000001.1, read as the reverse complement.
CATTTTTACATGTAAAGAAGAAAATTATTTGAAGGCTTCTTGAAGTTTGGAGTGAAAGGGCAGATTATATATATTCAAATCAATTATTAGTAGACCAAGCTTTATTTTACTTTTTTTATTTTAATTATTCAACTTAAATTTTTTTATAGAGAAAGCGAGCGATGAAACCGCTCGCTTTCTCTCGGTAATTTTTTATGAAAATAGTCTCAGTCAATTAAGCCATTCGGTTTAATTTTTAGACTATGTCTTCCATCAATGAAACGAACGGTACCTGATTTAGCACGCATGACTACGGATTGTGTTTCACCGTAATGGCCTTTAAATTGAACACCACGTAAAAGTTCTCCATCCGTCACACCTGTTGCAGCAAAAATTGCATCATCCCCGCGAACCAGATCTTCCATTCTCAAGACTTTCCCTAACTCAAGACCCATTTTCCCACAGCGAGCCACTTCTTCTTCACTTTGAGGAAGAAGCTTACCTTGAATTTCTCCTCCGAGGCATTTTAAAGCCACAGCTGCAATAACTCCCTCTGGAGCTCCGCCTGATCCGAATAATATGTCAACACCAGTTAAGTCGAATGCCGTATTAATGGCACCAGCAACATCTCCATCGTTGATTAACTTAATCCGGGCACCTGCCTCACGAAGTTCATGAATGATCTTCGAATGACGATCGCGGTTTAATACCGTTGCGACTACGTCTTGAATATCTTTATTTTTTGCTTTGGCTACCGCTTTCAGGTTGTCCAGTACTGATGCATTGATATCAATCTGCCCAACTGCCTCAGGACCAACTGCTATTTTGTCCATATACATATCCGGAGCATGAAGCAGATTCCCTTTATCTGCAATCGCCAAGACTGCTAAAGCATTCCAACCTCCTGATGCAACGATATTCGTTCCTTCTAAAGGATCAACCGCAACATCCACTAATGGTCCAAGCCCAGTACCAAGCTYCTCAYCAATATARAGCATKGGAGCTTCRTCCATTTCCCCTTCACCGATTACAACTGTACCTTGCATAGGAATTGTATTGAAAACATCTCGCATTGCAGTTGTTGCTGCATCATCTGCTTCGTCTTTCTTTCCTCTTCCCATCCAACGTGCAGAAGATAGCGCCGCCGCCTCTGTCACGCGAACAAGCTCCATCGATAAACTTCTTTCCATTCTTGGTTCCCCCTCAATGTGCACTAGCATGCTCTATTTATATATTAGTATAACACATTACTTTATATATGTAACACAATGAGGCAGCAAGAAACGGATCAGCTTTTCAGCTGCTCCACTTCTTCTTCCGTCATTTCTTCACGCCAAATCGTTGCTCCCAAACCTGAAAGTTTCTCTACAAGATGACTGTATCCACGATCTATATGCTCAAGCCCGGTCACTTCAGTAATCCCTTCTGCCATTAAGCCGGCAATTACTAAAGCTGCTCCGGCACGTAAATCACTTGCCTTTACTTTTGCACCGTGAAGTTGAACCGGACCATTAATAATTGCGGCTCTGCCTTCGACTTTAATCTTTGCATTCATGCGCCGCAGTTCATCTATATGCTTAAAGCGGGCCCCGTAAATCGTATCGGTCACCATGCTAGAACCACTTGTTTTTGTTAGAAGAGACGTGAAGGGCTGCTGAAGATCTGTTGGAAATCCAGGGTAAACTAACGTCTTGATATCAACCGCTTTATATTTCTCACCTGGAGAAACAAAGATCTGATCATCACCAGCCTCGATATTTATGCCCATTTCGCGCATTTTGGCCGTTAACGACTCTAAATGCTGGGGAATGACATTATCAATTAAGATGCCTTCGCCGACTGCTGCGGCTAAAATCATGAAAGTTCCAGCTTCTATCCGATCAGGTATGATCGTATGTCTGCAACCATGCAAACTGTCCACACCATCAATACGGATAATATCCGTTCCAGCACCCTTGATTTTTGCTCCCATATTGGTCAACAACGTGGCAACATCAATGATTTCCGGTTCTTTCGCTGCATTTTCAATAACTGTCCTTCCTTTAGCCAAAACGGCAGCAAGCATAATATTAATCGTTGCCCCGACGCTCACGACATCCAAATAGATACGTGCGCCTCGTAGCTCATCCGCCCTTAAGTAAATAGCACCTTGTTCATTCGTCACTTGTGCGCCAAGTGCTTCAAAACCTTTTATATGCTGATCTATTGGTCGAGGACCTAAATGGCAACCTCCAGGCAGGCCAATCACAGCCTTTTTAAACTTCCCTAGCATCGCGCCCATTAAATAATAAGAGGCACGTAATTTCTTCACTCTTCCGTTAGGCAGAGGCATTGAAATCATCCTGCTGGGGTCTACTGTCATTTCTCCATCATTAAAGGCAACATCACCGCCAATTTCCTCCATTAACTCTTTCAGCATCTCTACATCTGAGATATCAGGCAAGCCTTCTATCGTAACAGGAGAGTCTGCTAAAATTGTTGCAGGAATCAAGGCGACCGCACTATTTTTTGCACCGCTGACACGAATGCTTCCCTTTAGAGGGTAGCCACCGGCAATTTTAAGTTTTTCCATAATATACTCCCTTCCACGCTAAGCACTTAGAAGCTACTTCCAAAAAGTAATATTTTACCACAAGAAAATTGCATAATCCGACAACATTTACTATCTAGTTTCTTAGTTTACACAAAAATAGAAAAGTCATGTAAAAAAATGATAAAAATTTCTAATTTTGTTTATTTCCATTTAACCGGTGCAATTTATAGCGACTTAGCGGCAAGGTAATTTATGCTTCTGTACGAGAATTCCAATCCTTCAAGAAAGCTTCAATCCCTTTATCTGTTAATGGGTGATGGAATAATTGCATTAAGACTTTATAAGGAATCGTTGCAATATGGGCTCCTTTAAGAGCAGCTTCTGTAATATGCATCGGGTGACGAATTGAAGCTGCGATAATTTCAGCATTGATATCATGAATAGCAAAAATATCAGCAATATCAGAGATTAAATCCAGGCCATTTTGACCGATATCATCTAAGCGTCCTAAAAATGGAGACACATAAGTTGCTCCTGCCCTAGCAGCTAATAATGCCTGGTTGGCACTAAAAATAAGGGTAACATTTGTTTTGACTCCTTGTTTTGTTAAAGCCGCAACAGCCTTCAATCCGTCTGGAGTCATTGGTACTTTAATGGTGATATTAGGGGCAATAGCAATAAGTTCTTGCGCTTCAGCCATCATTCCCTCAAAATCAAGCGCAATGACTTCTGCAGAAACAGATTCCTTTACAAGGCTTGTAATTTCTTTTAAACGGTCATGGAAAGATACACCTTTTTCTCTTGCGACAAGAGACGGGTTAGTCGTAACTCCTGCTAATACGCCAAGTTCGTGCGCTTGTTTGATTTCTTCCATGTTTGCTGTATCTATGAAGAATTTCATGTTTTTTCCTCCGTATGTACTCGATTTTTTATTTTTCTATTATGCATCTGAATTCTAATTGTTCAAAAAACAAAGTGCGGTTTTTGGCCGCACGTATAAATAGATACCATCAAAGGGGAAGAGTGCCCCCCTGATGGATATTCTGAATCATTTAAAAATGATAAAACCTAAAGGCTATAGAATTACGCTTTACCGTTTGAACCAAATTCCCTTATCTTTCCGATGACAGTCTCTTTAATCGCTTCACGGCCAGGTACCAAGAATTTACGAGGATCGTAAACTTCTGAGTTGCTATTTAGAACCTCACGTACAGCTTTTGTGAAAACAATCTGATTTTCAGTATTCACATTGATTTTTGATGTTCCAAGAGAGATCGCTTTTTGGATATCTTTCGTAGGAATACCTGTACCGCCATGGAGTACTAGAGGTTTGTGTGTTAAATCCCGTACCTCTTCCATTTCTTTATATCCTAGGTTAGGTTCTCCTTTATATGGACCATGAACAGATCCCAATGCTGGTGCAAAGCAGTCAACATTCGTTTCTTTAACTAGCTGTTCGCACTCTTGAGGGTCTGCATATACGACTCCATCAGCGATTATATCGTCTTCTTGTCCACCAACAGTTCCCACTTCTGCCTCAACGGAAACATTGCGTGCGTGAGCATATTCAACAACTTTCTTCGTCGTCTCAATATTTTCTTCAATTGGGTGATGTGAAGCATCGATCATTACGGACGTAAATCCTGCCTCGATAGCTTCTTTACATTTATCAAAGCTTGAACCATGGTCAAGATGAATTGCCACAGGTACTGTGATTTTCATGTCTTCCAATAAACCTTGAACCATCATAACTGTCGTTTTGAAACCACCCATATGACGGGCAGCCCCTTCAGAAACACCAAGAATGACTGGAGATTTTTCTTCTTCTGCAGCAGCTAGAATAGCTTGTGTCCATTCCAGATTATTAATATTAAATTGACCTACTGCATATTTTTCATCAAGAGCTTTATTCAGCATATCTTTCATAGAAACTAAAGGCATTTGATTTCCTCCTACTAGTGAATGTTTATTATTTAAAGTTAATTCTATCTAGATATTCCCTAAAACCTTTGGAACATACACTTATAAATCGGAATATCTCTCCTCTTTTAGCATATCAATACATGAAAAAAACAGCAACAAATTCACTATATCAAGTCTCAAATTTATTCCAAAAAAACACGGCTCATCTTTTAAAAGATAGCCGTGGCATTCTTTAATTTATAATAATATTAATCATAAAGACTGTTAACTTGATTGAATTGGCAAGTATTCACGCACAGCTTTTCTAATATCATCAATGTCAAACGGCTTGGCAAAGTGAGTCATGGCTCCTAAGTCTTTTGCTTCTTGAATCATATCAAGTTCACCATAAGCAGTCATAATAATGACCCGAATGTCTGGATCAACTACCTTCATCCGCTTCAAAATCTCAATTCCATCCATTCCTGGAATCTTCATATCCAGTAATACAAGATCAGGTGAATGATTATTTAGCACTTCTAAGGCTTGAATGCCATTCGCTGCTTGAAATGTATCATACCCTTCTTTATGTAAAACCTCGTTCAATAAAATACGAATCCCAAATTGATCATCAACAATTAATATTTTCCCTGACATTTTTTCACCTCACCTCTTCCCAATTTATTATTATAAAAAATGTATCTGCCTGACTAAATTACCTGCCAAAAGGTAGTTCGTTAGATTGCCGTCAAATTACATAGATGTCAATGCTTCTATTTTATCACTGATTTCTATGTTCATATTCGATAATTGTAACAAAATTCCTGCCATATGGCTAAAAGGATTTATATTTTTTTGTTTTTTCAATCGATTATGTAAATTCGCCTTTTCAGCCTTAAGCCCCGAAACCTGTCAATGCAGGGGAAAGTCCTTTATAATAGGGGTACTATTTTTAAAGGAGTTTCTAAGCATGTTAAAAATTTTTTCGACGCAGATAAGCGGTTTATTTAAAAAAATGATAGAAAAGGAAGCCTTCGAAATGGAGGATGCCGGACGCTTGTTAGCTCAGGCTGCGGTCGGAGACGGATCTGTTTTTGTACACGGCTTCGGTGAAATGCAAGGAGTGGCAGCTGAAGCGTTGGAAGGGGAGGAACCCTTTCCTAAAGCAAAAAGATACGAAGATGGCGCGGCTATTTCCCGAGAAGATCGGTTTCTTTTATTCAGCCGCCATTCAAACGATTTAGAAGCCGTAAATCTGGCTAAACAGCTTCAGAAGCAGGATATACCATTTGTAGCGGTTTCAACAGCTGTTCCATCAGAAGAAGAATCGCTTTTGGAGCTTGCTGATGTACATATCGATTTACGAATTCAACGAGGCTTAATCCCCGATGAAACAGGAAATCGATATGGGTATCCAACCCTCATTGCGGCTCTTTTTGCTTATTATGGAATTAAATTCACCCTTGTAGAAATTATTCAAGAATATAAAAATGAAGATTAATTCTTCAATAAAAAAAACAGCCACATGGGCTGTTTTTTGTTTTATTATTGTTTTTTATTATTTTTTAAAGACATGCCAACGAAGTCACGGAATAGTGGCTGTGGACGGTTAGGACGTGACGTGAATTCCGGATGGAATTGTGAAGCCACGAACCAAGGATGATCTTTTAATTCAATGATTTCAACTAGGCGACCATCTGGGCTTGTACCAGAAAAGACAAATCCTGCCTCTTCCATAGCTGGACGGTAATGGTTGTTGAATTCATAACGGTGACGGTGACGTTCATAAACAACCTCATCATTATACGCTTCGTATGCTTTAGTTCCTTCGATAAGCTTACAAGGGTATAGACCAAGACGCAGTGTACCACCCAAATCTTCTACATCCTTTTGCTCAGGAAGAAGGTCAATAATTGGGTCTGGAGTTTCCTCGTTAATTTCAGCTGAGTGCGCTTCTGGCAATCCTAGAACGTTGCGTGCATATTCAATGGATGCCAACTGCATGCCTAAACAGATTCCGAAGAATGGTGTTTTTGTCGTGCGAGCAAATTCGGTAGCTGCAATTTTCCCTTCGATTCCACGATCTCCAAATCCACCAGGAACAAGGATTCCATCTGCATCTTTAAGAAGTTCAGCCACATTTTCTTTTGTAACATCTTCAGAATTTATCCAGTCGATTTCAACATCGGCATCAAATGCGTAACCTGCATGCTTAAGTGCTTCCACTACAGAAAGGTAAGCATCTTGTAATTCAACATATTTTCCGACAAGAGCGATTTTCGTTTTCTTTGATAAAGAAGTAACCTTTTTGACAAGTTCTTTCCAATCTTCCATATCCGCTTCGCCACAGTCCAATTTCAAGTGATCACAAACGATTTGGTCCATGTTTTGTGCTTGAAGCGCAAGAGGGATAGAGTAAAGTGTATCTGCATCTAGACATTCGATAACTGAATTTTTATCGATATCGCAGAATAACGCAATTTTATCCTTCATATCTTGTGAAATTGGGCTTTCTGTACGTGCAACGATGATATTCGGCTGAATTCCAAGACTACGCAACTCTTTTACACTATGCTGTGTCGGTTTTGTTTTCATTTCACCAGCAGCTTTGATGTAAGGAACAAGTGTACAGTGGATATACATAACATTATTGATTCCGATATCACTTTTAATTTGACGAATCGCTTCAAGGAATGGAAGAGACTCAATATCCCCGACCGTACCACCGATTTCAGTGATGACTATATCCGCATTAGTTTCATTACCTGAACGGAATACCCGTTCTTTAATTTCATTTGTGATATGGGGAATAACTTGAACTGTTCCACCTAAGTAGTCGCCACGGCGCTCTTTTCTTAGGACGGTTGAATAAATTTTACCTGTTGTCACATTGCTGTGTTTACCAAGGTTAATGTCAATAAAACGCTCGTAATGACCAAGGTCCAAATCCGTTTCAGCACCATCATCCGTTACAAACACTTCACCATGTTGATAAGGACTCATTGTCCCTGGATCTAAGTTAATATAAGGGTCAAATTTTTGAATCGTTACATTCAAGCCTCTATTTTTTAAAAGTCTACCTAAAGAAGCAGCTGTTATCCCTTTTCCTAAGGAAGAAACTACTCCACCTGTTACAAAAATATATTTTGTCATCTCATATCCTCCTATAGAATGTTTTCATCCAATGCTGTTCTCTTACTTTTTCAAATACATTTAAAACAGAACCCGCATCTTTATGATATAAATTAAATTTCTGCCGCCACACTGGCGGTTTAAAAGCACAAGGCAGGTTTTAACTTCTTGTCCTTTTCGTTTAAGACCGCAAAGCAGTACAAACCAATAATTACTTAAAGGTCTTTAGTGAGAGTCATGCCGGATACACGAATAAGAATAAATTTCCTTAAATGACAGTAACATTTAATTATGTTCTCTATAGTTTTACCCTTATAAGAGAAATCATTTTAAAAAAATAAAAAAATGATGTCATTTATTCATTCCATCATTAAAAACAAAAACGCTCCGCTTACAATAAAAGTAAGGGAGCGATATAATTTAATCATTGTGTCCTTTTTTAAGGAGCCCAAAAATGATTCTACAAATTTCGCCTTAAAAAGTCAAGGGCGATTATTTATTTCTCATGATCTTCTTCAAGCTCTTCTTCGTCTTCATCTTCGTCCTCATCGTCTTCTAGGACAAATGCTTCGTCTTCAATTATTTCTTCTTCTAGATCGTCATCATCGTCTACGTCATCTTCTAAAAGTTCCTCGTCGATTACTGGAGCATCTAAAAGATCATCGTCGTCGTCATCCTCATCTTCGTCTAAATCATCGATATCTTCTTCAAAATCAAGATCTTCATCTTCAAGCTCATCGAAATCGTCGACAATCACAGCGGCTTTTTTAGCTTTCTTTTTCTTCTTCGGTTTTACAACATGTACAACTTCTTCTTCAATTTGGTCAACTGGGTACCATGTTTTCAATCCCCAGCGGTTGTCTCCAAGTGAAGTAAATCGGCCATCTACATTCAAATCTGTATAGAATTGAGCAATTCTTTTTGCCACTTCTGCTTTAGATAAATGATGAAGCGTAGCTAACTCACTTATTAAATCTTTAAATGGAATTGGTTCATTTCTTTCCACTAACAAATCATATGCCATCTCTATTAAGGACATTTCCAATAACTGCTCTTTTGAGTATTGTTTTAAACTCAAATTCCGCACTTCCCTTCTCTATTCAAACACTAAATTCTGTGTTTTTTCACATAAAAAAATAATCTAAAACAGTATTTCGATAAAATAACGACAATTCCTGCTAGACATATACTCCATTATAAACAATCTAATTGGGTTTATGCTAGTTCTATCTGATACTTTCACAGATTTACCCTTACGTTTATGTAAACAGAAATCTTTAAACAGATTTTATTTACTCTTCAATGATTTCTGACGATAAGCTGCAGTAAAAAATACTACAGATAGAATAAAAAAGGAAACGGCGCCTAATTGATGCTCATACAACTCAAATAAAATAATGATAGCAAAAATATAACCTATGATTAGTCCAATCATCTTCAGGTTCATTTTTTCAACTCCAATAGGGCTGATTCATCATTTTTGCCCCTTTACCAAATAATTATAAGGGAAAATTTACATTTTGCGAAAAAAACTCGGAATTTTTTTAAAAAAGGGGCCTCCTCAATTTCGGAGTACCCCTTAACTTTACATATTTCTTCGATATTGTCCGCCGACATCATATAATGCACGTGTAATCTGGCCCAAGCTAGCCACTCTCACACAATTCATGAGTTCAGCAAAAATATTTTCCCCGTTCATCGCCGCTGCTTTTAAATTAGTTAGGGCTTCTTCTATGAACGCTTTATTTTTTTCCTGAAATGCCTGTAAGTTAATGATCTGCCCTTCCTTTTCTTCTTTCGTGGCACGGGCAATCTCCATGCTGTTCACAGCTTCTTCTGAAGGAGGGTTAGGATTCAAGTACGTATTAACCCCAATAATCGGCAATTCTCCCGTATGCTTTTTCATTTCGTAATGCATGGATTCATCCTGGATTTTCCCGCGTTGATATTGTGTCTCCATAGCACCCAATACACCGCCCCGATCATTGATGCGATCAAACTCTTGTAGTACCGCTTCCTCAACCAGATCTGTCAACTCTTCTACTACAAAAGCACCCTGCATCGGGTTTTCATTTTTTGATAGCCCGTGCTCCTTTGTAATGATCATTTGAATAGCCATTGCACGACGTACAGACTCTTCCGTAGGTGTAGTGATAGCCTCATCGTATGCATTCGTATGCAGGGAGTTGCAGTTGTCTTGCAGGGCCATTAATGCCTGAAGTGTCGTTCGGATATCGTTAAAATCAATTTCCTGCGCATGGAGAGAGCGCCCCGACGTCTGGATATGATATTTCAACTTCTGACTACGGTCATTCGCTCCATATTTATCACGCATGACTGTCGCCCAGATCCGTCTTGCAACCCTTCCGATAACCGTATATTCCGGGTCTAGCCCATTCGAGAAGAAGAAAGACAAATTCGGCGCAAAGTCATCAATATTCATTCCGCGGCTTAAGTAATACTCTATATAAGTAAATCCGTTTGCTAAAGTAAAAGCCAATTGTGAAATAGGATTGGCGCCTGCTTCAGCGATATGATACCCAGAAATGGATACCGAATAATAATTTCTGACTTTATTATCAATAAAATACGCTTGGATGTCCCCCATTAGCCTTAGGGCAAATTCTGTGGAAAAGATGCATGTATTCTGCCCTTGGTCTTCTTTTAGAATATCAGCTTGAACAGTCCCGCGTACCGTTTGAAGCGTGTAAGCCTGCACTTGTTCAGTTTCGGCGTCTGTAAGGGAACGGCCCAACTCTTTTTCTTTCAGTTGAACCTGTTGATCAATCGCTGTATTCATATACATAGCCAAAATAATTGGCGCAGGACCATTGATAGTCATGGATACAGATGTCGATGGGTGGCATAGGTCGAAGCCAGCATACAATTTTTTCATGTCATCCAACGTACAGATACTGACGCCGCTTTCACCTACCTTTCCATAAATATCCGGCCGGTAATCAGGATCTTCCCCATATAACGTCACAGAATCGAAAGCCGTACTGAGTCGTTTGGCATTATCGTCCTTAGACAAATAATGAAAACGTCGGTTGGTTCGATCAGGTGAACCTTCACCAGCAAATTGCCGCTTAGGGTCTTCTCCCTCACGCTTGAATGGAAAGACTCCGGCTGTATAAGGGAAGAAGCCAGGTACGTTTTCACGGAAGACCCAACTTAATATTTCTCCATAGTCCACATATTTAGGCAGTGATACTCTCGGAATCATTAGACCTGATAAACTTTTAGTTTTCAGCTTTGTGATGATTTCTTTATCCCGGATTTTTGTTACAAACTGCTCCCCTGCATATTTTTCTTTTAAGTCCATCCATCCAGAAAGGATCTTTTTTGATTCAGCAGATAATTTGGAGGCGGTTTCTTTTTTCAGTGTTTCCAGAGAAGTGATAATGTCTTCATTACTTTCATTTTCCTTAACTGCTTCAATTGCTCCTTCGAGCTGAAAGAGTCTGCGGGCAAAACGGACTTGTTCACCAGCCCGTTTATGATACGATCGGACCGTATCACTGATTTCACGTAAATAATAGCGGCGGTCGGTTGGAATTATGACATTTTGTTTGTATACTTCCGCTTCTTTTGAAAAAGTAGTACTCCATTCTGTCCCTGCTTTTTCATTTAATTTTTCAATTAGTGCAGCGAATAATGCATTCGTTCCTGGATCATTGAATTGGGAAGCAATTGTGCCATAGACAGGCATTTCAGAAGGATCTTGATCAAAAAGCGTACGGCTACGTTGATATTGTTTTTGAACTTGGTTTTTTGCATCCTCGGAACCTTTACGCTCATATTTGTTTATCACTATTAAATCGGCATAATCAATCATATCAATTTTTTCAAGCTGGGAAGGAGCACCGAACTCACTCGTCATCACATACATAGCCACATCGCATATCTCAGCAATCTCCGCATCCCCCTGACCGATCCCGCTCGTTTCAACGATAATTAAATCGACGCCAGCTGCCTTCACAACCGAAATGGCATCTTTAATCGCTAAAGACAACTCACTTTTTGAATGACGAGTGGCTAGGCTCCGCATGTAAACACGCTCAGAAAAAATTGCATTCATTCGGATTCGGTCACCCAGCAAGGCACCACCTGTTTTTTGCTTTGTCGGGTCGACAGAAAGGATGGCCACCTTCTTATCTGGAATTTCGTTTATAAATCGACGAATCAATTCATCAGTCAGCGAACTTTTCCCTGCTCCTCCCGTCCCTGTTATCCCAAGAACCGGAACCTGCTTTTCAGATGTCTTGATTTGCTCAAGGAGGCTCTCCACTGCAGCCGCAGATTCATTTACAGCATCGAGTCTATTTTCAGCGAAGGTAATATATTGGGCAATGGCACTTGTTTCCCCTGCGATCAGTTCATCAAAGCGTTCCTGCAAGGATGGTTTGACGGTTGAAAAGTCGCACTCCTCCATCAATACATTAATCATGCCTTGAAGCCCATACTCCCGTCCCTCATCTGGAGAGAAAATACGGGCAATTCCATACTCATGAAGCTCTTTAATTTCCCGCGGGATAATGACTCCTCCTCCGCCGGCAAAAATCCGAATGTGCTGAGCTCCCTTTTCCTTCAACAAATCATACATGTATTTAAAATATTCCACATGCCCACCTTGGTAAGATGACATCGCTATACCTTGAACATCCTCTTGGATCGCCGCGTTAACTATTTCCTCTACCGAGCGATTATGGCCTAGGTGAATAACCTCCGCACCGCTAGCCTGAAGAATTCTCCTCATGATGTTAATAGATGCATCATGTCCATCAAATAAACTCGAAGCAGTCACGAATCGGATATGGTTCTTTGGTTTATACACCTCAACTGTACTCATTTAGCTCCTCCTTATTGAAACGAATTCATATCAAAGTACTTTTCTGAATCGATACATTTTGAATCAATAATTGTGTCTGCAGTTCAACATACTCTTGAAGCGTATACTTTTTGTGTAAAGCCCATCTTCTAAAACTCCACATCTGTCCCTGAACAAAAATGTTATGAGAAACAAGACTTATTTGATTTTCCGTTAACAGAAGCTCCCCATTTTCGACACATTTTGTTATGACCTTTTCAAACATACCTACCATCTGGATTTCTTTGTTTAGCACGTATGGTAATGCATCTTTCGTCAGAGCTTTCACTTCTTGATACATAACTAGAACTTCGTCCTGCATATCATCCATTACTTGATAAAAATAAGCGATTGTCAGTTTCAGACTTTCTAGTGTCCCATCACTCTGTTCAATTTCTTTCTGAAGTTTTTCCTGAACTTCATCGTAAATAAAATCACAGACCAGATATAAAACATCTTCCTTTGTCCGGATATACTCATATAACGTACCTATACTGAAACCAGCGGCTTTAGCGATTTCCCTCGTCGTAGTACGATGAAATCCCTTTTCTTTAAAAAGGGTCACCGCACCTTTTATCATTTGTGTACGTCTTTTTTCAACCAACCGCTCATCCTTTACTGACGCATGAACTTCTCTTTTTTCCATTTTCTAACCCCTTTTGGAAAGCCTATCATTTAATGTTCAAAAGACAGTCTTTTGAAAAATGAAAAGGGTATTCCGGGAAGAACGATTCCTCACCGGAAAACCTGATTTCAATTCTATTTAGTTATCATCCTTGAGATGACCAGCTTTTGAATTTCCTGCGTACCTTCATAGATCTGGGTGATTTTTGCATCACGCATATAGCGTTCAACTGGATAATCTTTTGTATATCCATAACCACCGAAAACTTGCACGGCCTCTGTCGTCACTTTCATTGCTGTATCCCCTGCAAATAGTTTTGACATTGCCGACTCTTTTCCATAAGGAAGACCTTCTGACTCTAACCAAGCTGCCTGATAGGTTAATAGCCTTGAAGCCTCCACTCCTGTCGCCATATCCGCTAATTTAAAACCGATGCCTTGCTGTGCGGAAATTGGTTTTCCAAATTGGACACGCTCTTTTGCATAGTCAACTGCTGCATCCAATGCACCCTGTGCAATGCCGACTGCCTGGGCCGCAATTCCGTTACGGCCACCATCAAGCGTCATCATCGCAATTTTAAAGCCCTCTCCTTCTTTGCCAAGAAGATTTTCTTTAGGCACACGGCACTCATCAAAAATAATTTCCGTGGTAGGTGATGAACGAATCCCCAGCTTTTTCTCTTTTTTACCCACACTAAAGCCCGGGAAGTCTTTTTCAATGATAAAGGCACTTGTTCCTTTTTGTTTGGATTCAGGGTCTGTCAATGCAAAGACTACATACGTATCAGCAATCCCGCCATTCGTGATGAAAATTTTTGAACCATTAATAATATATTCATCACCTACAAGCTTTGCAGTCGTTCTCATACCACCAGCGTCAGAGCCTGAGCTTGGCTCCGTCAGACCATACGCACCTATTTTTTCACCCTGCGCCATCGGACGAAGGTATTTTTGTTTTTGCTCTTCAGATCCAAATTTGTAAATTGGCCATCCTGCAAGAGAGGTATGGGCGGATAAAGTTACTCCCGTAGAAGCGCAAACACGGGAAAGTTCCTCAATCGCGATACAATAAGCTAAGTAATCGCTTCCAATGCCGCCATATTCTTCTGGCCATGGAATCCCTGTCAATCCCAGTTCAGCCATTTTATCAAAAATCTCACGGTCAAATCGTTCTTCTTCATCCCTTTCAGCGGCTGACGGAGCCACTTCATTTTGGGCAAAGTCGCGTACCATTTTTCTGATCATTTCATGTTCTTCTGTTAGTTTAAATTGCATGACTGTGTCCCCCACTTTTTTCTTTTTTATAGATTTTTACTGATGACCATCCTCTGTATTTCACTGGTACCCTCATATATTTCGGTTACCTTTGCATCCCTGAAATAGCGCTCGACTGGATATTCCGTTGTGTATCCATAGCCGCCGTAAACTTGAACGGCTTCTATTGTCACCTCAACAGCCGTCCTCGAAGCGAATAGCTTAGCCATGGACGCCTCCTTGCCGCAATTCAATCCTTTGGAGCGTAAATACGCCGCTCGATAGACCAGTAGTCTAGAAGCTTCTATGTTCGTTGCCATTTCAGCCAGCTTGAAACCAATCCCCTGCTGGGTTGCAATTGGTTTACCAAATTGCACTCTGTCTTTTGCATATTGGACAGCATGTTCCAAGGCACCTTCAGCGATTCCAAGTGCTTGAGAAGCAATGCCTATCCTTCCAGAATCCAAGTTGGCCATCGCTATCTTAAAGCCCTCACCTTCGTTGCCAAGGATATTAGCTGCAGGTATTTTCATATCTTCAAAGGTTACCTGTACGGTGCTCGATCCATGAAGACCCATTTTACGTTCATTTTTTCCAATGATTAAGCCCGGGGTTCCTTTTTCTACGATAAAGGCAGAGATTCCCTTGCTCCCCTTCTCAGGATTGGTTGAGGCAAAAATAATATATACATCTGCTTCGCCACCGTTAGTGATAAATACCTTGGATCCATTTATTCGATACATACCGCCTTCCTTGACCGCTTTTGATTTCAAACTAGCAGCATCGGAACCTGAGCTTTGTTCTGTTAAACAAAAAGCACCTAACATTTTTCCCGCGGCAAGCTTAGGCACATATTTTTGCTTCTGCTCATCCGTTCCAAAATAAACGATTGGATTTGTTCCAACAGAAGTATGAACAGACAATATGACACCGAGAGTTGGGCTTACTTTGGAAATTTCATTAATGGCGATAATATAAGACATAAAGTCCATACCCGCTCCCCCATATTGTTCTGGAATCGGGATTCCCATCAACCCAAGCTCACCCATTTTATGTAGGATTGTTTTGGGGAACTCTCCTCTTTCCATTGACTCGATATGTGGGGTAATCTCATTCACCGCAAAATCGCGTACCATTTTCCGCATCATTTCCTGCTCTTCTGTAAACTTGAAATCCATTCCTTCATTCCTCCCTAGCTGCATACTCTCTATGATTTGTTATATTCGTAAAAGCCACGTCCTGACTTCTTACCTAACCACCCTGCTTTTACATATTTTCTTAACAGAGGACATGGACGGTATTTATCATCTCCTAGCCCTTGGTGAAGGGTTTCCATTATGTATAAACATGTGTCCAACCCAATGAAGTCAGCTAGTGTCAACGGACCCATCGGATGATTCATTCCTAGCTTCATCACGTCATCGATTGCCTCTTTAGTAGCGACACCCTCGTACAGTGTATAAATGGCCTCATTAATCATCGGCATCAAAATCCGGTTCGAGACAAAGCCAGGGAAATCATTTACTTCAACCGGTACCTTGCTTAGAGATTCCGCCATTTTCTCAACTTTTTTATAAACTTCGTCCGTTGTTGCAAGGCCTCGAATAATCTCAACCAGCTTCATGACCGGAACGGGATTCATAAAATGCATGCCAATTACCTTTTCCGGTCTTCTTGTGGCGGCGGCTATTTCGGTAATCGGTAGAGAAGAAGTATTGGATGCAAGAATTACGTGTTTCGGAGTAATTTCATCCAACTCGGCGAATAGCTTTGTTTTAATTTCCATATTTTCAATCGCCGCTTCAATCACCAAATCAACCCCAGCAGCATTTTTTAAATCTGTTGATGAAGTCAATCGTGAAAGGGTTGCCTCTTTATCCTCAGCTGCCATTTTCCCTTTTTCAACTTGACGGGAAAGATTTTTGATAATTGTGCCTAAGCCTTTTTCTACATATTCTTCTTTTAAATCATGTAAAAGAACTTCATAACCGCTCATTGCGCAAACTTGTGCAATACCAGATCCYATCTGCCCCGCGCCAATGACCATTACTTTATGAATGCTCATGAATATCCCTCCTTATTTATCTATGAATCTATCAGCCCTGCTTTGGTACTTCGATTAATATGGCATCTCCTTGGCCGCCGCCACTACAAATTGCTGCAATACCTAATCCACCGCCACGCCGTTTCAATTCATGCATTAGCGTAATGATGATTCGAGCTCCACTGGCTCCGATTGGGTGCCCTAATGCTACGGCTCCACCGTTCACATTGACTTTTTCCGGCTCGATGTTGGCAATTTTCCCACTGGCCAGTGCCACCGCAGCAAATGCTTCGTTTACTTCAAATAAATCAATGTCTTCTATCGATTTACCTGTCTTTTCTAAGATTTTATTTATGACTAAGCCCGGTGTTTTAGGAAAATCCTTTGCTTCAACAGCCACTTCGGCATGACCTAAAATATAGGCAAAAGGCGTTTTCCCTTCTTTTTCCGCACGATCTTCGCTCATTAACACGAGTGCGCCTGCTCCATCATTGACCCCTGGCGCATTTCCTGCAGTTATAGTCCCTTCGTTATTAAAAGCCGGACCTAATTTAGCGAGTTTCTCAGAGGATGTATCTTTTCTTGGCCCTTCATCATGTTCAATTGTAATTGGTTCACCTTTTCGTACCGGAACCTGTACGGAAATAATTTCTTCAGCAAGGATACCGCCATCAATTGCTTTTATCGCTTTTTGATGACTTTCGTAGGCCCAGCTATCTTGGTCCTCACGGGTAAGTTCAAGTTCCTCAGCAGTACTATTGCCGTATGTACCCATATGTACGCCGGTAAAGCTACAGCTAAGCCCATCAGAAATCATTGTGTCCTTAAGCGGGGCATCACCCATCCTAAGTCCCCATCTTGCTTTCGGAAGAATATAAGGTGCATTGCTCATCGATTCCATCCCGCCGGCAACAATGATTTCTTCCTCCCCCAAGCGAATAATCTGATCAGCCAATGTCACACTACGAAGTCCTGATGCACATACTTTATTAATGGTTTCGGTTTTCACTTCCCAAGGTAATCCTGCAAGACGTGCTGCCTGGCGAGAAGGTATTTGGCCTTGACCTGCTTGTAACACATTCCCCATAATGACCTCGTCTATCTGGCTGCTTTCAATCCCTGCCCGCTTAACCGCCTCCTTGATTGCAATTCCTCCAAGTTGTGATGCTGTCAAACTGCTAAGGCCTCCGCCGAATTTACCAAAAGGTGTTCTCACACCACTAACAATCACTGTTTTTGTCATCATTTTTTCCTCCTTTAAGTAACATTGATTGAACGCTC
Source organism: Peribacillus sp. P4_C12 (assembly GCF_056402095.1). NCBI lineage: Bacteria > Bacillati > Bacillota > Bacilli > Caryophanales > Bacillaceae > Peribacillus > Peribacillus sp. P4_C12. Next base: position 87,130 of record NZ_JBFUIB010000001.1, on the reverse strand, counting down.
GCTCAATATAGGATCAAAAAAATATTTATTGTAAGCGCTTAATATCATATTACATAATTTTTACAAAAATTAAAATATTTAGTTCAAAAATAATTAAAAATTGCCTACTTCAATTGAATTTATTCATTTAAAAGAAGCAGGCAATTTCAATTTAAAATTAAGATGCTATTGACTTATTTTCACCAATAACCGCTTTTTCGAGTAATTCGGCTACATCATACGTTTTTACATTTTCTTCAACTTCTTTTGCTTTTGTACCATCAGATAACATGGTCAAACAGTACGGACAGCCGGAACTGATAACAGTTGGGTTAACGGCGAGTGCTTGTTCAGTACGTGCCACATTTATACGGTTTCCGGTTTCTTCTTCCATCCACATCAAGCCGCCTCCAGCTCCACAGCACATGCCTTTTTCACGGTTACGTTCCATCTCAATAAGCTTGACGCCTTCAATAGATTGTAAAATTTCACGTGGCGGACTGTATACATCATTGTATCTTCCCAAATAACAAGAATCATGGAATGTAATCGTTTCATTAACCGGATACTGTGGTACCAATCTGCCTTCACTGACAAGTTTGGCTAGTAATTCAGTATGGTGATATACCTCAGCTTCCAAACCAAAATCCGGATACTCATTCTTAAAAATATTGTAGGCATGCGGATCAATTGTCACGATTTTTTTAATTTCATTTTTCTGGAATTCCTCTATATTTTTCATTGCAAGCTCTTGAAAAACAAACTCATTACCTAATCGGCGAGGAGTATCTCCTGAGTTTTTCTCCTTATTTCCTAAGATTGCAAATTTGATGCCCGCTTCATTCATTAATTTAGCGAAGGAAAGGGCAATTTTCTGGCTTCGGTTATCGTACGATCCCATTGAACCTACCCAGAATAAATATTCGAATTCCTCGTCTGCTTTTTGCAATTCTTTAATTGTCGGGATGTTAACATCATCACGCAGGACTCTCCAGTCTTCTCTCTCTTTACGATTCAATCCCCAAGGGTTCCCTTGTCTCTCAATGTTTGTCATCGCACGTTGAGCATCTGGATCCAACCTACCTTCAGTCAAGACTAGATATCGGCGCATATCGATAATTTTGTCGACATGTTCATTCATTACCGGACATTGGTCTTCACAGTTCCTGCAAGTGGTACATGCCCAAAGTTCTTCTTCAGTAATGACTTCTCCAATTAAGCTCGGGCTGTAAGCTTCAGTTGCTGCAGCTGATTCCTGTGCTCCCTGCGTGGCACTGGCTAGTGCTATCTTATTTCCCTTTGAATTGCCAAAAACGAAGGATGGAACCCATGGCTGCTTTGTTGTAACAGCTGCACCTGTATTTGTTAAATGGTCGCGCATCTTGATGATAATATCCATCGGCGACAGCATTTTCCCTGTACCAGTTGCCGGGCACATATTCGTACAACGGCCGCACTCTACGCATGCATAGAGGTCCACCATTTGATATTGCGTTAAGTCCTCGATATATTTGGCACCATAATATTGATTGCCTTCTTTGTCTAAAACCTCTTCCTCTAAATCTACCGGCTTTAATTTTCCTGGATTATCCAGACGGTTAAGAAATACATTTATTGGTCCAGCAATTAAGTGAGCATGCTTAGACTGCGGGATATAAACGAGGAACGATAATATGATTAGCAAATGCATCCACCAGGCTACATAAAACACAACAGTCGCTGCTGTTGGTCCCATCCAGCCAAATAGATAGGCGATACTAGAGGCAACTGGCTCTGACCAAGTTGCTTCGTGTCCGTGCCAGATCATTCCCATCCCATTACCTAGTAACACTGTAATCATGATTCCTGTTATGAAGATGACAACCAATCCTGCTTTAAAATCTCTTTTCAAACGAACAAGTTTCTCTACGTAACGACGATAAGCTGCCCAAAGGATTGCGACAAGAACCGTAAGCGTCACGATTTCTTGGAAGAAAGTAAAGGCCGGGTACACGGGGCCAAACGGTAGATGCCACCCAGGCTTTAAGCCTTTTATAAAAAAGTCCAGTGCACCAAATTGCACTAAGATGAAACCGTAAAATAACATGGCATGGATGATTCCGCTCTTTTTATCTTTAAAGAGCTTCTTCTGTCCAAATACATAAACCCCTATTTTCACGAGACGATCTTTCACACGGTTATCGAATTCCACTTTTTTACCAAGTTTTATATAAGCTATTCGAGTCCTTATCAAATAGACAAATAATCCAGCGGCGTAAGCGGTTACAAGTAAAAATGCAGTTAAGTTAATCCACAGCAGGCCATTCATTTCCATGCACTCTTTCCCCCTCTAAAAAATTTTTATTCAAGTAAAATGCCTAGTTGCTCATTTTAATAAATTTGAAAATATGGCATTTTTCTGAAATTTGATTAATTCCATTATATAATGAATGAGCATTCAGTCAACTTTTTCTTTCTAAATAATATGGTTTGTTTTTCAACATCTTATTGTATAGTTCGACAATTCTGTAAATTTACCTTCTATTTTAGAAAAAAAATGTAGTTTATCTTCACTCTTTTTTTGATGGTTATGAACAAGTAACTTGAGCCAAACTAAATTAAATCAATTAGGGGGGATTTTGTTTTGTTGAAGATAATCACTACGCTTGCCTCTATTTTTTTATTGATCTTCACTTGGTGTTGGGTCGATTTTAAGTTAGGGCATAAGCGTAATATGAAGCAGGTAACGAACATTAAATATCCGCCTCGGAAAAGTGACATGACTGTATTCACATCAGGGAAAATACTGTTTGATGATTTCATGAAAGAAATCAAGCTAGCTCAGGATTCTATCCATATTCTTTTTTATATAGTAAAAAATGATAAATTTAGTAAGGAGTTTTTAAAGTTACTTCAAACTAAAGCTGAAGCGGGTGTAGAAGTAAGGCTGTTAGTCGACAGGATTGGCAGTAAAAACATTTCCCGGGAGAGCATTCAGGAATTAAAGAAAAGCGGCGTTCATTTTTCATTTAGCTTTAAACCCAAGCTCCCCTTCCTTTTTTATTCGATACAAAAAAGAAATCACCGCAAAATAACCGTAATAGACGGTCGGATCGGCTATCTTGGCGGATTTAATATCGGCAGGGAGTATATTAACCAAGGGGAAAAGTTAAATCCTTGGAGAGATTACCATGTAAAAATAACTGGGGAAGGAGTTAAGGATTTGCAGGAAGTCTTCCTTTCTGACTGGGTTCACGATACAAACGAAGATTACCGGGGAACACCTGCATATTTTCCTACCTTGGTTCCTGGTACTCAGGCTCATCAGGTTATTGTCACGAACGGAAGCCATCTTGAGCAGACTTTAACACGCTTAATTCAGCAAGCTGAGAAAAAAATCATAATCGGAACCCCATACTTCATCCCCAGTCAAACACTGTTTCAGGAATTAAGGTCAGCCCTTGCACGCAAGGTTTCTGTGACGGTCATTGTTCCTGAAATGTCGGATCACGCCCTTGTCAAAGAGGCATCCTTCCCCTATTTCCGGGTTTTATTAAAGGAAGGTGCTGCTATTCTGCAATTTCAAAGAGGGTTCTACCATTCTAAAGTGATATTGATTGATGATATAATTTGTGATGTTGGTACTGCTAATTTTGATAAACGAAGTCTATTTTTAAATAGTGAAATCAATTGTTTGATATTTGACCGAGCATTTATAGAAGATGTAAAAAAGGAATTGGCGGTAGACATAGCTGAATCTAAGCCATTAAGCAGGGATTCACTATCCTCCATTAATGTAGTCCGTACAGCAAAAGAATCACTGGCTTCCATCCTTTCTCCTTTTCTTTAACATCGCGTTTTTAGGGAGAGAATTAAATGAAAATTAGATTTGGATATGTATCTAATGCCACCTGTCTTTGGGAAGCTTCCCCCGCTAAGACGCTTACCTTTAAGCGGTACAGCGCACTTGGACAAGAGGAAGGGATGCAAAAGCTTCTTAGTGTGACAAAACAGAACATTGAAAGTACATTAAGGGTCCTTCAATATAATACAGCCCACCAAATAGAAATCTACCGGATGTCCAGTTCAATTGTTCCTTTAGCCACGCACCCCGAGGTAGAATGGGATTTTGTCACTCCTTTTAAACAAGAATGGAAACAGATCGGCGATTGGATATCTGCACATAAAATGCGGGTTAGCTTTCACCCTAATCAGTTTACGTTGTTTACAAGCCCTAAACCCGAGATTACACAAAATGCCGTAAAAGACATGGAGTTTCACTATAAGATGCTTGATGCGATGGGGATTGCCGACTCCTCTTTTATCAATATCCATGTCGGTGGAGCTTATGGTGATAAAGAATCAGCCATAATACGGGTTCATGACAACCTTAAGTCGCTCCCCAAGCATGTGAAAGCAAGGATGACCTTGGAGAATGACGATAAAACATATACAGCATCAGAAACCTTGATCGTGTGTAAAAAGGAAAACATTCCGCTTGTCTTTGATTACCACCACCATCTAGCGAATCTATCCGATGAGCCGCTTAACGAGCTGCTCATCCAAATTTTCTCCACCTGGAATCAGACTGGGACGGTTCCTAAGGTTCATATTTCTTCTCCAAAGTCGGCAGGTGCATTTCGCTCGCATGCAGATTATATCGATTTTGAATTCATTATGCCCCTTTTGAAAGTACTAAGGGATCTCAGACAAGACGTCGATTTCATGATTGAAGCTAAAATGAAGGACCGRGCAATGTTGAAACTTATTGAAGATGTCGCTAAGGTACGTGGTGTGAAAAGAATTAGCGGCGGTGCTGTAGAGTGTTAATCAATACAATAAAAAGCGACTGTTTCACAAGAAACAGTCGCTTTTTTTATTACATTTTTTCCGGAGCTGAAACACCAATCAGTGCTAATGCATTTTTCAACGTAATTTGAACTGATTTGACAAGACCCAGACGGGCCTTACTTCTATCCATCTTCTCAACATCCAATACTTTATCTGCATTGTAGAAGCTGTGGAATGTAGAAGCCAGGTCGAAAATATAATTTGTCATGCGGTGAGGCATCCTTTTTTCGGCAGCTTCTGCAATTGCCTGAGGGAACTCTCCCAATTTCTTCAATAATTCTACTTCCTTTTCAGTAGAAAGAGCAGAGAAATCAGTGGTACCTTCATAGCTGATTCCTTGTTCCACACCTTGGCGTAAAATACTTGAAATGCGGGCATGGGCATACTGTGCATAATAAACTGGGTTATCATTGGATTGTGACACTGCAAGATCCAGATCAAAGTCCATATGTGTGTCCGCACTTCTCATCGCAAAGAAATAACGTGTTGCATCCAGACCCACTTCTTCAATAAGATCACGCATCGTCACTGCTTTACCAGTACGCTTACTCATTTTCATTTTCTCGCCATCTTTGTATAGATGGACAAGCTGAATGATTTCTACTTCAAGCTGCTCGCGTTTATAACCTAACGCTTCGATTGCTGCTTTCATACGCGGGATATAACCATGATGGTCCGCACCCCAAATATTAATCAACGTTTCAAAGCCGCGCTCCAATTTATTGCGGTGGTATGCAATATCCGGTGTCAAGTATGTGTAAGACCCATCCTGCTTAATAAGAACGCGGTCTTTATCGTCGCCAAGTTCTGTAGAACGGAACCATGTCGCACCATCTTCCTCATAAATATGACCTCTTCCCTTCAACACTTCAAGCGCTTCGTCAATTTTACCGTCTTGATAAAGAGAAGTTTCAGAGTACCATACATCAAAACCGACACGGAAGTTTTCCAAGTCTGTTTTCAGTTTTTGCATTTCATATTTCAAGCCATACTCACGGAAAAAGTCAAAACGTTCTTTTTCATCAACGTTTACATATTTATCGCCATATTCACGTGCAAGTGTTTTACCGATGCCAATAATATCTTCGCCATGATAGCCACCCTCTGGCATATCTTTTTCGAGGCCTAGCGCTTGGAAATAGCGTGCTTCTATGGAAATAGCCAAATTATTTATCTGGTTTCCTGCATCATTGATGTAGTATTCACGTGAAACATCATAACCTGCTTTAGACAATACATTACACAAAGTATCACCTACTGCAGCACCACGAGCATGGCCAAGATGAAGATCACCAGTCGGATTCGCAGAAACAAATTCAACCTGGATTTTTTCACCTTTTCCAAAGTCACTTTCTCCATATGCTTCGTTCGCTTTCAAAATGACCGGAATTAGTTCTGTCAAATACGAATTATTCATGTAGAAGTTAATGAACCCTGGTCCTGCAATTTCGATTTTTTCGATTGATGCTTTTGAGTTGTCAAAGTTTTCAATGATTGCTTCAGCTATCATTCTCGGCGCTTTTTTTGCAATCTTTGTTAATTGCATCGCCATATTTGTGGAATAATCTCCGTGTGTTTTATCTCTCGGCAGTTCCAATACTACGTTTGGAACTTGCTCTTCCGTTGCTAAACCAGCCTTAATAACTGCAGCGTTAATTTCTTGTTTCAGTTTTTCCTGTACCTCTTTTACTATGTTCATGTTCTATGCTTCCTCCTTGTAGGAAATCGTCATTTCATATTGCCCGGGTTCGCTTCCCTGCATATGTAACGTATAGTGAAGGACCAGCTTCCCTTCCTTTTTTTGCTCATCCCATTGATGATGAATTTTCTTCGTGGTCGTCAGTAACCCGAGCCTGCCATATATACTTTCATAATGTCCATTTGTCGCTTCCTGCAAGCGGAAAAGCTGCCTCATTTTAATGGCACCGTTTCTAAGCAGAATCGTATCATTCGTTTTGTGCTTGATTGTTGTCTGCGTTTTACCAGCTTCATTTTCTTCTGTATATTGCAAATACAAATCGGAACCTTTATACATTTTTGTACCAAATGTAACCAACTCATACGTTTCCGTTTCCGAGCCATGCTTGATTTTTGTCTGTAAAGTAACTTTAATATTATGTTTATCTATATCATGAAGAGACAAGGCTACACTTCCTTCATCATGTCGTTCTTAACTTTATAAGTATAAATATTCTTCAGGGAAGTTTCAACTTGGAGCGGAAAATAAAGTTTGAATCTAAATTGGGCGGATTAGTCTGCTGAAAAACATGTGATGCCAATTCATTTGATTTTAACGCAATAATTGCTTCGTGTGGTGGAATTTTTAAAAAAGTATCTTTCAGATACAGAAAATCTACACGTCTTCTTGTTCTCCGTATACAAAAAAGACCATTCCTGCTTAAAAACAGGAACAGTCTTCCATCCATTAACCTTTTTGAACCCAACCCAGGAGCATTTCGCGAATCAGCTTGCTTGCTGTGTTCGCTGTTTGCTCGGATGGATCATAGATCGGTGCCACTTCAACTAAATCGCAACCTACTACATTAATTTCAGAACGCGCTATCTCATGAATCGAGGCTAAAAGCTCTTTAGATGTAATGCCTCCACAATCAACAGTGCCTGTTCCCGGTGCATGCGCAGGGTCAAGAACATCGATGTCAATCGTTACATATACCGGACGACCTGCTAGCTGAGGCAATACTTCTTTCAGTGGCTCAAGAACTTCAAATTTCGAGATATGCATGCCGTTTTCTTTTGCCCATTGAAATTCCTCTTTTAAGCCAGAACGAATTCCGAAAGAGTAAACATTTTTCGGACCGATAAGCTCTGCTGATTTGCGGATGATGGACGCATGTGAAAGCGGCTCACCCTCATAGTCCTCGCGTAAATCTGTATGGGCATCCATATGGATAATAGCCATGTCTGGATATTTCTTATACATAGCCTTAATAACAGGCCAAGTGACGAGGTGCTCCCCGCCCATACCCAATGGGAATTTACCTGCATCAAGTACGCCGTCAACAAATTTTTCAATCATATCGATACTGCGTTGTGGATTCCCAAATGGCAATGGAATATCCCCAGCATCATAGAATTTCACTTCTTCTAATTCACGATCTAAATACGGGCTGTATTCTTCCAAACCGATAGAAACTTCACGAATTCGAGTAGGACCAAAGCGGGAACCTGGACGGAAACTTACTGTCCAGTCCATAGGCATACCGTAAAGCACTGCTTCAGATTCCTCAAAATCCGGATGACTTTTAATGAATACATTGCCTGAATAGGCTTCATCGAATTTCATAGTCCACGCCTCCCTTATTTCACTAAATCTTGAACGAATTTAGGCAGAACGAAAGCTGCTTTATGAAGTTCTTTTGTATAATATTTCGTTTCGATTTCATGGAAACGGTCTTCTGTCACTTCTAGTGGATTATATTTTTTTGATCCGATCGTAAACGCCCAAAGGCCGCTTGGATATGTCGGGATATTCGCTAAATAAAGACTAGTGATTGGGAATATTTCTTTCACATCACGTTGTACATCACGAATTAGGTCTGCTTTAAACCAAGGATTATCGGATTGTGCCACAAAAATCCCATCTTCTTTCAACGCTTTGGAAATCCCAGCATAAAAACCTTTAGTGAATAAGTTGACAGCGGGTCCAACTGGTTCAGTTGAGTCAACCATGATCACGTCATATTCATTTTCACTTTTGGCAATGTGCATGAAGCCATCGCCTACTTGTACGTCTACACGTGGATCTTCAAGCATGCCTGCAATTTCAGGTAAAAACTTCTTTGAGTATTCGATAACTTTCCCATCGATATCAACCAAAGTAGCTTTTTTTACGCTTGGGTGTTTTAGGATTTCACGGATTACTCCACCGTCTCCTCCGCCTACAACCAAAACGTTCTCTGGATTAGGATGAGTAAATAAAGGAACATGGGCTACCATTTCGTGGTAAACGAATTCATCGCGTTGTGAAGTCATTACCATGTCATCTAGCAATAGCATATTGCCCCACTCTTCTGTTTCAATCATATCTAGCTTTTGAAACTCAGTTTGCTCCGTATGTAAAGTACGATTCACTTTCATCGTAATACCAAAATTCTCTGTTTGTTTTTCAGTAAACCAAATGCTCATTTATTAACGCTCCTTTTCCAATTCATATAGTAAGTCACCTAATAGGTTTCCCATTTTCGTTATTGTCATTAGCTAGAAAAATTATAGACGAATCTAGCAGAATTGCAAGTTAAATTTCACAAATACAGTTCTTATGTTTAAAAATTTCTTTTTTTTCCATAATAGTAATAGATTCTTTTTATAAAAAGAGAGGTGAAAGCAATTGGAGTTAATTCCAAGCGAACGATTTAAAAGGACAACTAAATATGTGCGGGCCTTTATTATTCTTGCCACAATCGGACTTACAATACTCTTTGTATTGCTTCTCTCTTTACTGGTGTATGCAAAAATATTAGGTCCGCCGCCTTTGGTTGTGCCACAGTCCACTCTCTATTATAGTGATAGCGGAAATGTGATTGGTGAAACCGATAATGGCCAGAAACGTTATTGGGCTGGAATGGAATCGATTTCTCCACAGCTTATCAAGGCTACTGTTGCGGTTGAGGATCGACAATTTTACACTCATAAAGGCTTTGATATAAAACGAATCGGCGGAGCTATCCTTGCCGATATTCGTGCAAGGTCGAAGGTCCAAGGCGCAAGCACGATTACCCAGCAGTATGCCAGGAATCTGTTTCTCGGCCATGACAAAACTTGGACGCGAAAGTTTAATGAAGCCTTTTATACGATACGGCTGGAAATGAACTATTCCAAAAAGGAAATTCTAGAAGGCTATCTAAATACGATTTACTACGGTCATGGCGCCTATGGAGCTCAGGCCGCAAGTCAATATTACTTTGGCAAAGATGCCAAGGATTTAACTCTTTCAGAAGCGAGCATGCTAGCCGGGATACCTAAAGGGCCGTCCAACTACTCTCCATTGGATAACTTGGAAAAAGCAAAATCAAGGCAACAAATTGTCCTGCAAGCCATGAAAAACAAAAACTACATTTCAGAAGCAAATATGGATAAAGCCTTGCAAACAGCTCTTACATTAAAAGGCGAGCACGGGACTGTAACCAATAAAACAGCCCCTTATTTCCAGGATGCTGTTAAGCAGGCTTTAAAATCTCAGCTTCATATAGATGACAGGACGATTGAACTGGGGGGGCTTAAGGTTTATACGACTCTTGATGAAAAACAACAGGACATTGCCGAAGAGGTTCTTTCTACTACCATACCCAAGTCCTCAGGCATTCAAGCTTCTATAGTCGCAATGGATCCGGGCACAGGGGAAGTCCGTGCATTAGTCGGCGGTAAAAATTACACAGAATCACCGTTTAATCGTGCCACACAGGCCGTTCGCCAGCCTGGTTCTACGATGAAGCCATTGCTCTACTATTCAGCACTGGAAAATGGTTTTACACCATCTACCACCTTGAAAAGTGAGACAACTACGTTTTCTTTTGATGATGGTCACTCTTCTTACACGCCGCACAATTACAATCATCAATATGCGGAAGGCGAAATCACATTGGCTCAGGCCATTGCTTTATCGGACAATATCTTTGCCGTAAAAACGCATTTGTTCCTTGGTGAGCAATCTTTGGTAGATACGGCGCATAGGTTCGGCATCACATCGAAAATGGATGCTGTTCCATCTCTAGCACTTGGCACTTCAGGTGTTCGAGCCATTGAAATGGTTAATGCCTACAGCATTCTGGCTAACGGTGGTAAAAAAGTTGAACCCATCTTTATCAAAAGAGTTGAAAATCAAAAAGGCGAAGTAATTTTTGACCATACTAAGAAAGCGGAACAGATTCTGGATGCGGATAAAGCCTTTGTAATGACCGAGATGCTTACCGGGGTTTTTGATGAAACTTTAAATGGCTATACGAAAGTGACTGGCAGCACAATCAGTTCTCAGTTGACACGCCCATACGCTGGAAAGTCTGGCTCCACCTCTACAGATAGCTGGATGATTGGCTACACACCGCAACTTGTTGCCGGAGTTTGGACGGGTTATGATCAAGGAAAGAAAATCGAAATTCCAGCTGAAAAAAGCTATGCGAAGAAGATTTGGGCTTCCTATATGGAAAAAGGCCTTCAAGGACAACCCCCAAAATCGTTTAAGGAAACGGAAAATGTAATCGGAGTTTATGTGAATCCTGAAAGCGGTAAATTGGCAACGAAGGCCTGTCCTGCTTCGAGGTTGACCTACTATGTTAAAGGAACTGAGCCAGTCGAGTACTGTGTAGAGCACTTCAAGGGCAAGAATTCAAAACGTACTCCGAAGGAAGAAGAACAAAAGACTCCATGGTACAAAAAAGTATTAAAGCCATGGGGATAACGAAAAACCCCGAAGCCGGTAGCGGCTTCGGGGTTTTTCTGTCCTAGTTCCACAGTGTCTAAACTGCTGTCTTTAAGTTTACTGATTTTATCTGTTTCCTACAAGTGCATTTTTCACTAAACTTCAAATTTCATACATTAATACATTAAATCACATTCAAACCGTCAATGACTGCTTGAGCTGGGCTGATGAGCGTTCCCACATGCCTGCATCATGGTTTTTCAGGAAGTCCGCAAGTATCCGCTTTGATTTGTCATCCATGTCGTCAACGATGATATGTCGTTTTAGCGATTTATCCATCCGGTTAACATGCTCCGGAAGGGATTTGTACCCGCGTCTAATTGAACGATCGACCATCATTTCACAAGCTGTCACACCTGCATAATGTGGACCATTTTGAGTGGCTTCAATAGTCACCCAAACAAGCCAGTAAAGTTTGGCATTCGGGACCTCTTCCTTAGTCTTTAAAAATTTGATTCCTTTTTCCACTGCACTTCTCGCATGCATCGCCCCAATATCGACCTCGGCTTCGCCCGCGTCAACATCAATGATGACCGGAGAAATATTATCGAGCGTCAAAACCCCAGCCCCATATCCGCTATGTCCTTTCATCGGATCGTTTTTAATAATATTAAACCCTACCTTTTTCTTTGGTTGTTCTTCCATGTTTATATCCCCCTTTATTGTTTGTCATTCCTTATCAGTTAAAAAAACAAAAGTGAAAAAAATTGACTCAAGGTGCCACCTACAAACGGCACGATAGTATCCAAAATGGGCCTAATTGTATAATGACTCAGAGGAGTGATAATCAGAATCAAAAAAATCAGGGAGCCATATTGTTCATACTGGGTCATTTTTGCCCGTAAGTCTGCTGAAACAAGATCTTGTACGATCCTATAACCATCGAGCGGTGGTAGCGGTATCAGATTAAATACAAATAAAAGGATATTTAAGTTTATGAGCATACTTAAGAATGGCTCGACGAAAAAAGGTAAATCAGGTCCAACGCCTGACGCAAGTAACCCGTAAAAAATTAAAAAACCCAAAATTGCAACAAGCAAATTACTGAACGGACCGGCAAAAGAGACGAGTACTCCTGCCAATTTTGGATTCTTAAAATGAAAACGATTGACCGGGACAGGTCTTGCCCAACCAAATCCGGCTATCAATATCAGCAGTGTTCCTATCGGATCCAAATGCTGAATCGGATTCAATGTGACTCTTCCTTCATTCTTTGCAGTCGGGTCACCGAACTTATAGGCTACATAAGCATGGGAAAATTCATGAACCGTAAATGCGATTAACAGTGACACAATGACATATGGAAGTTGTTCCAAACTATAAGCCAAAAACCGTTCTATTTGCTCCAAGAATTGCATAAATAGCTTCTCCCCCAATATATATTACCGTTAGTATACAACAAAAGACCAAGAAGTGAAAAAACTCTGATTTCAGTATCTTGCAATTCCATTTCCAATGTGAAACACTACAACATAAGGGGAAAGGGGGGAAAGAATATGCCATATGTAACAGTCAAAATGCTTGAAGGCCGTACGGACGAGCAAAAAAAGGCTTTAGTTGAAAAAGTAACCGCAGCGGTTACGGAAACGACTGGAGCACCAGCTGAAGCTGTAACGATTTTCATTGAAGAAATGACAAAAAATCATTTAGCAGTAGCAGGCGTCCGCAAAAGCGACCAATAGATTTACATAATTAGGAAAAGCTAAGCCATCAATTCGGCTTAGCTTTTGTTTTTAATTGATCAATATATACATATGCTTCATCAATTTCTTCAAGCGTATATTTTTGCTTACTTTTCAATGTAAAGATCTTTTCGATAACCTCTTCTTTTTCCAATGTATCGAAGTAAAGCACCGTCGAAACAAGCTCCAAAAAACGGGCATTTTGTTCGTTCATATCCAGTAAGCAAGCTTCAAGAGCGGGCATCTCCACTTCCTGTATGGATAGGAAATCCTGTCCAGCATCCGTTATAGAATAACAGTACTGGTAATAACCTGCTTTTTTTTCTCTTACTTCATTCAAGTAACCCATATCGCAAAGCTCTTCAATTCGTAAGGTCAACTCCTCCGAATACGGTCCGTAAAAGTGAAACTGAAACTTTTCATGAAACGGAAAGGACAGCTTCTTCGCGATATACACAATTTTTTGCAGTTTTTTCCGACCTGAAATTTCACCGGCAGTAGAAATCGCATTGATAATGTTTGCATGATCCTTAAACAAGGCTCGTCACTCCTCACCAAAAATGTACCACTTTAATCCGAAAGCTCCAAAAGCTTACGAATTTGTTTTTTAATATTTTTCTTCGTTGATTCATCGCGCAATAAATCGGATGGATAATACAATTTATGATCCGTTCTTCTTTTCCCCGAAATTGCATCGACTATTTCAGATTCACGTGACAATTCACGGATTTCCCCATTATTTTTCAACAAGTGAATCGGTAGTCTCTCCTCTTCCTCACCTGGTCGGTAAAAATCATACGGCAAATCGGATGAGGAATCGACGACGAGATAATAATCCGGATCGATTCCTGCCTTCTTAAATAATGTTCTTAACTCCATTAATCTGTTCATCTGACTATTAGATGGATGAAATTCTACATATTTAAATAGTTTACGGTTAACGAAGCGAGTGCATAAATCCTTTAATATCGCATCATTTTCCTCTTCCCATGCTCCAAAATAATAGAGCATCACAGCTTCATCCATTTTCAAATAGTCTGCTAACGTTACTTCTCCCTTAAACAGAGAATAAAAATGGTGAGGTTCCTGAGCAAACTCATAGCCGGATTCATATAAATGCTTCGCTCTGTGTAATATTTTGGTAAGAATGACTTCCGCACTCCTCGTCACTGGATGGAAATAAACCTGCCAATACATTTGGTAACGGCTCATAATATAGTCTTCCACCGCATGCATCCCACTTTGCTTAATGACGGCATGCTCTTCACGAGGCCGCATTACCCTCAAAAGCCGTTCCATATCAAAATGTCCATAACTTACCCCAGTAAAGTATGCATCCCGTTGCAAATAATCCATTCTATCGGCATCAATCTGACTCGAAATCAGGCTGACTACTAATTTGCCTTTATACGTTTTTGCAATAACCTCTGCCACTTTTTTAGGAAAATCATGACCTACTTTGAGCAGGATTTTATTCACTTCTGTATCACCCACAATTATCTGTTGGGTGAATTGCTCGTGATCTAGGTCAAACACCTTTTCAAAAGAATGAGAGAATGGACCATGTCCTAAATCATGCAGAAGTGCCGCACATAGAGAAAGTAGCCGTTCCTCCGGTTTCCATTCCGGTCTGCCTTCGAAAACATCATCAACGATTCTCCGGACAATCTCATATACCCCAAGCGAATGGCTGAGTCGACTATGTTCCGCACCGTGAAAAGTTAAATAAGTCGTCCCCAGTTGCTTGATTCTACGAAGACGTTGGAATTCCTTCGTCCCAATTAAATCCCATATAACCCGGTCACGAACATGTATATATCGGTGCACCGGGTCTTTGAATACTTTTTCTTCCTGTAATTTTTCGCCGGAATATCCCATGAACTACCCTCTTTTTCATATTCTCAATGCTTTCATTATAGCGTGTTTTGACAAAAAACCCTAACTCACCCCTTGATAGCAAGAGGGACCATTTTGTAAGAAAACGGAAGTTTTTATCGATTTGCGTATCGAAAATAAGGAAATAAAAAATCACCGCAGTTTGTTGAATCTGGGTGATGAATGGCGTGTTTCATTTATCAAAAGTAGTCAATCTACCCTAATTATCTATCATGAATTCTACTTTAGTTTTTTATTAATTTTATCTAGTAACTCGTCTTCCGTTGGAGCTGCAACTGGACGGTTATTGACAAAGGCAAATGATTTCTTTCTGCCTGGACCGCAATAGGATTGACAGCCAATTTCAATTTTCGCATCGGGATCAAGCTTTTCCAGACGGGGAATTAACGTTTTAATATTTACCGCCAAGCAGTCATCACACACTCTGAATTCATTGGACATCCTTCGGTCACCATCCTTTCTATGACAAACTATTTTTCATCCCATTTACATAACTAAAGGGTATTTTACCGTTTCTACCTATTAATATCAAGAGGGTTAGATGGATGTGAAAAGGGAAGTCCAGCCAAAAGGAAATGGTGTAATTAATGATTTCTGAGTCAGTGCATCCTTTATTTTCCCTAAAATTACAAAAAACTAGTATCCTTTCAACCTTTTTGTATAAAAAATCCAGATTTTGTCCAAAATGCTAGTAGAACACCCCATAAATCATTGCCACACGATATTTTATATAGTTATTTATTTTAAAAGTTACCAGAAAGGGAGTATGTAGAAATGAAGGTTCGTCAAGATGCCTGGACAGAAGAAGATGATTTGCTTTTAGCAGAAACGGTATTGCGCCATGTGCGGGAAGGCAGCACTCAGCTGAATGCTTTTGAGGAGGTTGGGGACAAGTTAAACCGCACCTCTGCCGCTTGCGGGTTCCGTTGGAATGCAGTCGTCCGCCATAATTATGATAAAGCTCTTTCCCTTGCTAAAAAGCAGCGCAAGCAGCGCCAAAGGATTCTTGGAAAAGATCAAGGAGGGAAAAAACGGCTTCTTTATACACCGCCGTCTCCAACGATTACTGATATTATGGTTCCTCACCTACAAGAAGAGGAACTAGAGTTAGAATCCGAAGTAGAAACTACTAATTATGAAACAGCAGAAGAATTCGTTGTGGCTGAAGCTTTCATGCCAAAGCAACAGAACATACCAGTAACACTAGAAAAGACTATGAACCTTGATACGATTATAGCCTATTTAGAATCTATGAACGGCCGAATGCTTCAGGCTGAAGTATTAAAAACCGAAAATGAAAGATTGAAGCTCGAAATTAAAGGCCTGAAAAAACGAAATGAAGATCTTGAAAATAAGATAAGCCATCTAGAGCAGAACAGCGGCTTGATGCAGGAAGATTATGAGACTTTGATGAATATCATGAATCGAGCAAGAAAGCTGGTCTTATTAGAGGAAGAGGAACGGCCAGCAACAAAGTTCAAAATGGACCGAAATGGCAATTTAGAAAAAATGGCTGAGTAATTAAAATAATGTGGGGTTCTGCTTACAGATCAAACACATGGTAAAGGCCAACCATAGGTTACCTCAGATCGAAAAAGAGAGTCTAAAAAAGGCTCTTTTTTTCATGGCTTCAAGTGATAATAGTTGAAAGGACTAAAGACGCGGCCTATCTGATTTTACTTTGGTTTCCAATCTCTGTTCCTTTAACAGTTTCAGTGAATAATAAAATCATATTGAAATGTGAAAAAGCTGTTTCCAACTTACAGAAACAGCTTTTTCATATCAGTCTTCTTTTAATGAATCAAATACCTTATCATTACGTTCTACCACTCTTGTTAAGTAAGCTTCGTATAACGGCCATTCTTCCACTGAAAGAGAATCGGAGAAGATCCTACCGCTATGTTCCTTCAATACATGCAGGAATCTAAGCATTACGTCCTGTACGCTCAATCGCACGTCTAATAGTTCTGAAAGGGAAGCCATTACAGATGGCATGATATCAGGATAAGTAAATTTTGTTTCTGCATCTCCTTTAGCGGCTTCGTAAAAACCCTTCACAAGACTGGCTCGCTCTGCACCGCTTCCATTGACGCACAAGTAAATTTGCACCGCTACACCATTGCGAATCCGACGCTGAGATATACCGGCAAACTTTCTCCCATTTATACTTAAATCATAGCTTCCTGGGCAATATGAACCGGTGATTTCCCTTGCCTCCATTTCGACTTCGAAATCAGCAAACATCAATTGAACAAGCTCCCACATCGCATCATATCCACGATTGATTTCAATTTTCCGCTCATTTTCGGGGAAAATGAGCGATAAATTAAGAACTCCCTCATCCAGCACAACTGCAAGCCCTCCAGAATTCCGTACAATGGCCTGGAAATCGTGTTCTTTTAAATAATCCACACCTTTTTTAAGAAAAGGCAGCTTCGTATCCTGAATACCAAGCACAACCGTCTGATGGTGTACCCACGCTCTTGCTACGGCCATTGATTTACCAGACCCTACGGAAGCACAAAACGTATCATCCATAGCAAAGGACTCTAGAGCAGGAAACTGAGGACCGACGGATGATTGATCAATAACCCGCCACTCTTGCTGCTTTAACAATGAATCTGTTTTACACATATAAATCTCCCTCTACTTTTTATCCTTCATGACATGACTTATTGATATTGGGCCACTAAGCCCTGTGCAGCTGTGATAACAGCTAATTTATATACATCCTCTTCACTGCATCCCCTTGAAAGATCATTTACAGGACGGTTAAGTCCCTGTAGGATCGGGCCGACCGCTTCGAAGCCACCCAGGCGCTGTACCATTTTATAGCTAATGTTTCCTGCCTCAAGACTTGGAAAAATAAAAACATTAGCATCTCCTTGAATAGGAGAATCCGGTGCTTTTTGTCTAGCGACCGACGGAACAAAGGCCGCATCAAATTGAAATTCTCCATCAAGAAGAATTTGAGGGTCCATTTCTTTTGCCAATTTGACAGCATCAACGACTTTCTGAGTCTCCGAAGATTTTGCCGATCCTTTTGTCGAAAAACTCAGCATCGCCACACGCGGTTCGATATCGAACATAAGGGCCGTCTTCGCACTTTCTACGGCGATTTCTGCCAGGTCCTGGGAATCAGGGTTAATATTAATTGCACAATCAGCAAACACGTACTTTTCCTCGCCACGGACCATAATAAAGGCACCTGATGTTTTTTGAATACCTGGCTTTGTTTTAATGATTCGTAGAGCAGGACGGACCGTATCAGCTGTTGAATGAGTTGCGCCACTCACCATGCCATGTGCCTGTTTAATATGAACAAGCATTGTTCCAAAATAATTCTCATCCAATAGGGTTTCACGGGCTTGTTCTTCAGACGCCTTACCATTTCGTACCTTTACAAACGCTTCGACCATTTCATCCATCATGATATAATTCTTCGGGTCATATATTTCAATGGATTCAAGAGAAATTTTTAATTCCCTAGCTTTCTCTTGAATCAACTCGATATCGCCAATCAATACAGGCGTTACTAGTTTAGCTTTGGCAAGCCTGCCTGCAGCTCCCAAAATGCGTTCATCCAATCCTTCTGGAAAGACGATTTTTAAATTATGCTCTGTAATTTTCGATTCTAATATTTCAAATAAATCACTCACTACCGCATCCTCCTTTTATGTACGCTGCTCTTGTTATTTCTATATCAACCATTCAGCAAAACTTCCATTTTCGTCTTCTTTTAAGAATACTCTAGCAGCTAGGTAAATTCCAGCCACTTTGGTCACCATCATGAAATCGGCAAATATGAAATTTGTTTGAACACCGAAGAACAGTAACGGTGTTTGCGGACTGATATAAATTTCCTTATACTTAAACTATGTTATATTAAAGATATACTAAGACTTAGGAGTGATCGCAATGAGTGAAGCAGCACAAACACTTGACGGCTGGTATTGTTTACATGACTTCCGTCTGATTGATTGGGCTTCTTGGAAAACGTTATCAAGTGACGAACGCCAATTAGCTATCTCAGAATTCCAAGGTTTACTGGATAAATGGAATACGACTCAAAGCAATAATGAAGGCAGTCATGCCCTCTATTCCATCGTTGGCCAAAAAGCGGACTTCATGCTTATGTTTGCCCGCCCAACAATGGAAGAATTGAATGCAATTGAAAACGAATTCAATAAAACGAAACTTGCCGAATATACAATCCCAGCTTATTCCTACGTTTCTGTAGTGGAATTAAGTAATTACCTAGCAGGTGGAGATGATGAGGATCCTTACCAAAACCCTCATGTACGTTCAAGACTTTATCCGATTCTTCCACAAGCGAAGCATGTATGCTTCTACCCAATGGACAAGCGTCGTGAAGGTGATGATAACTGGTACATGCTTTCTATGGAAGAACGCAAGGGCTTAATGCGTTCACATGGTTTGATTGGCCGCAGTTATGCCGGTAAAGTAAAACAAATCATTTCCGGTTCTGTCGGCTTTGACGATTATGAGTGGGGCGTTACGCTATTTGCAGATGATGTCCTTCAATTTAAAAAGTTAATCTATGAAATGCGTTTTGATGAAGTAAGCGCACGCTACGCTGCGTTCGGTTCTTTCTTTGTAGGGAATATCCTTCCAGAAGAAAGCGTACCCTCTTTCTTATACGTATAAGACATGAGCTTCCGGATCATCCGGAAGCTTTTTACTTTTTGAAACCCTCCTTTTATTTCCCCGGCTGTGGAATAAATCTATGACACATCCCATACATTTTCAATAGTGATGAATTTATTTTTTCACAGGTTTATTAAACTTAAGGAATATTGACCAAGGCAACGCCTAACTCCAGCGAGGTGAAGGAACTTTACTTCTATTTACTAGTCCGTCAAGAGGATTTGACTTTACCCGTAAATCATTAAAGGCAACCGTTATGTATCGCTTAAAATTCATTGTGGTTTTTTAAGCCACCCGGGGATTGTCAAGAACAGTGGTATAACCAATACAATACCGGTCGCTATAAATCGCACTGTTTCTTCCAGCCCACGCACTCGGATTGTCCAAATTCCACAAAATCAAATAAACCTTGAATTTAGGAGGGAATGTAATGTCACAAAATAACCCTTATGGTAATTATCCGTACGGAGGAAGCCCATATTACCCCTATGAAAATAATGAGTCTGACCTGCGACAACAGGCTCCTTACCCGCAACAAAATTTCCAGCAGCAGGCTTACCAACAACCATCATACCAGCCACAGCAGCCCACTAAAGCAGGCACGCCTCAGCAAATACCTATGCCGATGAATGCTCCCACATCCGGACCACAGGTACCTGGCATGCTTCCAGTCGAGGCATCGTATATCGAGAACATCCTACGTCTAAATAAAGGGAAATTGGCGACCGTTTATACGACGTTTGAAAACAACAAGGAGTGGAATGCAAAGATCTTCAAAGGAATTATCGAAGCTGCGGGACGCGACCACTTAATCATAAGCGACCCGCAAACAGGAAAACGTTACTTAATCCCGATGGTATACTTAGATTACATTACCTTTGACGAAGAAATTGAGTATGAATATCCATTTGGAGGCGCTGGGCTTGCCACGTATTCGCCAAGGTGAAGAAAGCTTTAATGTTCTAAGAAACAGGCTCAAATTCTTGTGATTTTGAGCCTGTTTTTTATATGAAAATAACCTGGATAATTCATTTTTCATCCATGATGAAAAAAAAGCTGACCTAGAAAAAGGTCAGCTTTTTTTATAAGTATTTATATGCAGCAATGATCATTAGAACCCAAGCAACCAAGAATGAAACCCCACCAATTGGTGTAATGGCTCCCAGCACTTTGATTTGAGTAACACTAAGAACGAATAAGCTTCCGGAAAACAGGATAATTCCTATCAGCATAAGCCAGCCTGACCAATTAATTAGCGGGCTTGAGATCTTTCCCGCCAACAAACCAATCACTAATAAACCCGCTGCATGAAACATTTGATAATCGACAGCCGTCTGCCATGTTGCTAAATATTTATCAGGAATTTTCCCTTCCAGTCCGTGCGCTCCGAATGCACCTAGCGCTACGGCAATAAAACCATTCAATGCTCCTAAAATGATAAACAGTTTCACTTTTTCTTCGCCCCTCTTTATTTAATTTAAAAATCGAATAAGGATGCGCCATTTGCTTCATCCATTTTAACCGGCTCTACATTGGATACAGATGACATAACAGGCTGGGTCAATGTGATTGGCTTTGGGATGCTGATGTTTCCGGCTTTTTCATCCACCATTACTTCACATAGAGACTGAATGGCAATTACATACCCCTGCAACTTATCCTCTGAATTTGCCTGTTTCGCTTTCAAGACAAGCTCTTCCATTTTATCTAACATTCGTTTTGATGAAATATCCACCTTTACCACCTCGTCTACATACATGTCAAAACCTTCATCCCTAGCATAGCAAAAATTTGAGGTGAAGAAAACATCCTTGCATACTGATCTACTTTTTTAACAGCTTGGATTCAAACTTCATGCAAAGCTGTCCGGAAGAACGAAAAACATCAAGAGATGGTTGGTTTAACGTTTTAAATTGAAAAGCACGGCAGCCTTTTGGAAAATTAGGATCCCAAGTTACATAAAAATGCCTGCACGCCATACAATTTACCCGTTCAATTTTCTTCTCCACATCAACGATTCGAGATTTTCCAATCAATTGGGGATTCCCCCATTTCCTTCAGCAATTGATTTGTTTTAGAAAACGGCTTGCTACCAAAGAAACCTCGGGTCGCCGACAATGGGCTAGGATGGACGGACGTAATGATCTTATGACGGCTTTCATCGATCAAAGGGATTTTAGTTTGAGCCGGCCTCCCCCACAAGATAAAAACAACCGGTTTTTGTCGGTCATTCAGCAAGCGGATAACTTGATTCGTAAAGATCTCCCATCCCTTTCCTCTGTGTGAATGGGCTTCTCCCTCACGCACAGTCAAGACGGTATTCAACAGAAGTACACCCTGGTCTGCCCATTCAACAAGGGAACCATTATCCGGAACCTCACAACCTAGATCACTTTGTAACTCTTTAAAAATATTTCTTAGAGAAGGCGGAATACGCACCTCCGGCTTCACGGAAAAACTAAGGCCATGTGCTTGGTCCGGTCCATGATAAGGGTCCTGACCAAGAATGACAACCTTTACCTTTTTATATGAAGTAAATTGAAGTGCATTGAAAATATCATCCTGATTCGGATGAATGACATGCTGACTGTACTCTTGTTTTATAAACTCCCTTAGCTCTTGGTAATAATTTTTTTTGAATTCCTCTTCCAACAGAGGCCACCAATCATTTGTTAATATCTGCTTTGCCATCTGCCATAGCCCCTTTCTTCTTTTTATACTATTATATCAAACTCATTTTCTTACCCTTTTTCACATAGATTACGATTTATGTTTCTATATACCCCCTAATTGGGGAAATAGGTAGTTAGCAAGCAATCTAACCATGTTGGAGGATTCCCTATGAAAAAGTGGTACAAAAGAAAACGATTTTATCTGCTTGTTAGTATTTTAATCGTCATTACATTCGTGATTATCTATAACAGCTACAAGCCCTTGCCTGATGGCATTTCTTATGAAGGAAAGATTCATCATGTCGAGGATATTGATTTTATTTATGACCTGTCTTATCACGATAAAAAGGGAAATCCGCAACATGAACAGCGAATCTTCCAAACCATCAATCAAGCTATCGAAGAGGCTAATTCTTTTATCGTAATCGATATGTTTTTGTTTAATAATTTTTATGATGAAAAGATAAACTTTCCAAAGTTAACTGAGACTCTAACGGATAAACTGGTTGCCCAGAAGAAAAAGAAACCTAAGCTCCAGATTATGTTCATTACTGATGAAGTAAATACTACCTATAATGCCTACCAATTAGAGGCACTGGAAACCCTGAAGCAAAATGACATTGATGTTATTGTAACCAACTTAGATCGGCTACGGGATCCAAACCCGCTCTATTCAGGTGTGTACAGGACCTTCTTCCAATGGTTTGGCGAAAGCGGAAAAGGTTGGATTGTGAACCCAATGGCCAAAAGCGCTCCAAAAGTCACCGTGCGCTCTTATCTTAGATTGATGAATATCAAAGCCAATCACAGGAAAGTGATCGCTACAGAAAAGACGGCCATTATTTCATCAGCAAACCCTCATGACGCGAGCGGATTCCACTCCAATATCGCCTTCCAGATGGATGGAAATATCATCGGTGATTTTGTTAAAGCAGAAGAAGCTGCTTCGAAATTCTCAGGGGGTCCGAAGGCATTTCCAGAATTCAAGGAGGCCTCTGTCGATAAAGGGCCGATTTCTGTACAGTTACTAACAGAGGGAAAAATCAATAAACATGTTCTTAAAGCAATTAAGGAAACGGAGAAAGGCGACCAAATCCAGCTTGCCATGTTTTATATTGCCGATCGCCATGTTGTCGAGGCCTTAACAGATGCAGCTAAACGAAACGTGAAAATTCAAATGATATTAGATCCGAATCAAAATGCATTTGGAAGTGAGAAAATCGGGCTCCCTAATCTTCCAGTTGCTGCTGAATTCGAAAAGCTGGGTGATGAAAACATCTCGATTCGTTGGTACAAAACAGATAAAGAACAGTTTCATACAAAGTTGATGATGATTCAAAACGCAGATGAAATGATTATTATTGGAGGATCGGCTAATTACACTGCACGCAATCTAGATGACTATAACCTCGAAGCCAATGTTGAAATCCACGCTCCGAATGATGCCGAAGTCACCCAGGATGTCGATAACTATTTTCAAAGACTTTGGAAAAATCAAGACGGAATATACACTGCGGATTATAGTGAATATCAGGATAAATTACCTGTTTTCAAATATTTAACCTACCGATTACAAAAGGTGTTCCGTTTCACCACATACTAAATATTATTATCATTATTCCATTGCAAAATGTTTATCCATGTCCAAATAAGGTTATATACTACTATAGCTAATCAACAACTAAGATAAGCAAGATACTATTTACCTAATTTAAGAAAGTCTTACACTAAAATTCAAGGAGGAGTTTATATGTATCAAGTACATGTTGTAGAAAACGGATTGCAAGCAAAGGAAAAAATTGATGAATTAGTTACATTCGGGTATACAAAGGATGATGTATATTTGTTTGCCCATGACAAAACTCGTTCGAAGCATCTTACCGAGAACACGAATACAGAAGATGTTGGCATGAAAGAACAAGGCTTCCTCGATACTGTTGGAAATCTCTTTAAATCACGTGGAGACGAACTTCGTAATCGAATGAGCAATCTTGGACTTAGTGATATGGAAGCAGAACGTTATGAGGAAGTACTTGATGAAGGAAAAGTCGTCATCGTTGCATCAAAACAAGATAATAAAGACGGTATTACTCACTAATTCTAATCAATCTTTATACATTACCCTATATAGCATTCTATAAAAAAGCGAGGCGCCTCTACCGGCAGCCTCGCTTTTTACATTTGTTATCCCAGAATACTTTGGTACATGGCCTTTGCATGGACCATGTTCTTCGTACCGTGAACCAATGCCCGACCATCTTGGAAAACAACCATCCGTTCACCATTCTTTTCACAAGAGAGAAGAAATGGATTAACCTTTACCAAATAACCACTTCCGTTCAAGTCTTTGGCCAACTTCTCTAGTTGAAGTTTCAATGGTTTTGGCGGTCTGACCTGTACTGTATCTCTTCCGCAAAGAACCGCTGTTTTCGTCGCGTTTTCCAAGGTTAAAAATGGATATGTCCGCTGATCTCCGCAAGAAAGACAATCCTTCTTTTTCACTTTTGTTAATCTAACAGTTTGGTATTGATTCCGCCACAAATCAAAAGTAACGAGCGAAGGACGAACTGATTCCCAATCCTCAACGAGAATTTTTAAGGCTTCGGCTATTTGATGTGCCACCACCATCGTTACAGCCGGTGAAATAATCCCACCTGTATCACAGGTCATTCCTTGAATCGGAATAGTTTTTAGCAAACAGTGCAAACAAGGCGTCTGTCCAGGCAGGATTGTCATTGTCATTCCAACACTACCTACACAGGCCCCATAAATCCACGGAATTTGAAGCTTTTGTGACAGATCATTGATAATCATCCGTGTTTCAAAGTTGTCAGTAGCATCCATTATCAAATCAACATGACCTAGCAGTGGTTCCAGAGTCTGCGCGGTTGCATCCATTATGACCGCCTTTACTTCTACTTCATGATTGATAGCATGCAAATGGCGTTTTGCCGCTTCAGCTTTTGGCAGCTTTTCTTCAACGTCCTGTTCAGTATACAGCTGTTGTCGTTGTAAATTACTGGTCTCGACATAATCCCTGTCCACAATAGTCAGCTTACCTACACCAGCGCGAGTCAAAGCTTCAGCGTTAGCAGATCCCAGTGCTCCGGCCCCGAGAAGTAATACATGCTTCTGTTGAATTTTCACCTGTCCCCCTTCACCAATGGGTGAAAATAAGGTCTGTCTTGAATATCGCTCGTTCACTATGATTCCCTCCTATCTGATCTAATCAGCCTCCACTAACAGGTGGAATAAAGGCTACTGTATCTCCATCAGATAAAATCGTTTCATCGTCGGCAAATTCTTCATTAACCGCTGTCATCACGGTTTCAAGACCCTCCAATTGAAATTCAATCTTCATTTTCCCTTTTAGCTGAGCCACACTCATTCCATTTCCTTCTATAGAAAGAGCTTCTTTTCCTAATTCATCTTTTAATTGAGCAAATAAGAGTACATTAATCATCTATATCCACCTCTTCTGGTTTTCCTTTCGGATAAGGAACAGTTTCCAATTGATTACCAACCCATGTTTCCCCATCCTCCCAATGTTCTTTTTTCCAAATTGGGACAATTTCTTTAATTCTTTCAATCGCATATCGATTTGCCTCATAGGCATCATTTCGATGTGGAGTACTAACAGCGATAACAACGGCGATATCCGTGATTTCCAATTTACCTACGCGATGGGTAATCGCCGTTTCTGCATCAGGCCAACGCTCCTTGATTTCGGAGCCGATTTGCTCTAGTTTCTTAATTGCCATCGGTTTATATGCTTCGTAAATTAAGAATAAAGTCTTTTTACCCTTCGTCATTTCCCTTACTGTACCAATAAAGGTCGTGACAGCACCCGCATTACGATTGACTACTTTATCAATCACTTTCTGGATGACAATCGGTTCTTTAGAAATGTCATAGTTCATGGCTACCATCCTTTATTAAAAATTCAGTTTGATTAATATGCCCTGCCTCTTGATAATCTTCTCTCGTATTCATATTGAAAAACAGGCGTTGAAAACGCTTAGGATTCTTATGATATAGCTCAAAGTCAGTTTCCTTAATAATTTTCACCGAAATCTTTTCTAAAAAGATCCTCATTTTCAATTCCTGTTTCACTAAACAATCCGTCAGTACAGGTAGGCACCTTTTATGGTAAACAGCGAGAAGCGGCTGAAGCCTGCCGTTGATTTCAGGGATGATGGCATCTAGATCAGGCTCATAATAGGAAATAATTTCATTTATTGCTTCTGCACTCACAAAAGGCATATCACAGGCCGTAAGAAACTGCAGCTCTGTTTTTGAGTAGGACATTCCTGCATGTAGTCCTCCAAGGGGGCCTCGATCTTTATGTAAATCGGGAATTAGCGGAAGGTGAAGAAATCGATAATCTTCAGATGTATTCGTAATGACTAGAATTTTTTCCGAAACTTTTTTCAGCTCGGAAGCCACTCTTGAGATATTCACGTCCTCGCCTATCTTCAACAGAGCTTTATTCACACCCATACGGCTAGATTTCCCGCCTGCTAAAAGCAGCATTGTGCATTCCATCTGATTCCCCCCTTCCTATTTCGGGATTAACCTCGCATCTAATGGTAACGCTATAAGGAATATATCCTTTAAAGAAGTTTTCAATGTATCCATATTTTAAATCAACTTCGAAAATAATGACACTTTCACAAACTTTGCTTGTTAATTAAAAAATAGAATATAGCCTATTTTTTATATAAACCAAACCCTAACACCCAGGAATTTCACACTGCCTAATCTCTTAAATTTCGTTCATTGGTTCATAATTTCCGATAATATTTTTTCAATTAAAACGTGTTTATTCGAAGCCTCTCCATGTCTCTCAAAAAGGTACTCATTTAGAGTGACAACTAAGTTTTACATAATAGAAATTTTGGTATATTCTAAAAACAGGATATTACCTGGTATGCTGATAATATCGATACAATTCTCCTGAGGAGGTCACATAATGACTATGAAAAGAGCTATGACAGTTGCTGGTTCTGATTCCAGCGGCGGCGCAGGTCTTCAAGCTGATTTAAAGACATTTCAAGAATTCGGTGTTTACGGAATGTCCGCTTTAACGACTATCGTTACGATGGATCCTAAAAACGGCTGGTCTCATAATGTATTCCCTACACCGGTTGAGATTTTAGAAGCCCAAATCGAGACGATTTTATCAATCGGTATCGATGCTATGAAAACAGGAATGCTTGGATCAGTCGAAATCATTGAACTTGTTGCCCGTAAAATTGACGAGTTGAAATTAGACAAAGTCGTAATTGATCCAGTAATGGTTTGTAAGGGTGAAGATGAAGTATTGCATCCAGAAACAGCTGTAGCACTTCGTGACCTACTTGTTCCACGTGCAACAGTAGTTACACCGAACCTTTTCGAAGCTGCCCAATTAGCAGGCACATCGCCAATCAAGACGATTGATGATATGAAGAGTGCAGCTGAAAAAATTCATGCACTTGGTGCGAAATATGTCTTAATCAAAGGTGGAAATAAGCTGAATCATGACAAAGCTATCGACCTTTTATATGATGGAAAAGAATTTGAGATTCTTGAATCTGAAAAAATTGAAACAACCAATACACACGGTGCCGGCTGTTCATCTTCAGCAGCTATTGCAGCTCAATTGGCTGAAGGTAAAAGTCCGCGCGAGGCGATTCATGTTTCAAAAGACTTCATAACCGAAGCTGTTCGTCATTCTTGGAAGATGAATGACTATGTAGGTCCTGTCAATCATGGTGCATACCATAAATACGGGGTTGCTGAAAAAACAAAATAATTAATTAAAAATAAGGGCCCGCTCAAAATCATTGAGCGGCCTTTTTCGCTTTTTTAGTTTATATTTAGTAAAATAGAAAGAAGGAAATGCTTATCTAGCCGCCCAGTTAAGGAGGAAATTGTAGAATGAAACCTATAGACCGTACAGAGGTGCAGAATGCTATCGATTCTTTTGCAGGACAAGATGTATATCTTCACCTTGAAACAACCAACGGCGCCTATGCCACTCATGTAGATGAAGCTTTTTTTTCGGCAGGCGCTTATATCCGTAATGCTTTTATACAGTATGAACATGGGAAGATAGTTGGAGACGGACCCTATCGTATCGGCTTAAAGCTCAATATTGGCTGGGTATACGCTGAAGGAGTAAACCACTTCGAAATTGATGAACATGGGAGATTGCTACTGGCAGGGCTTGATTTTACCGGAAAACTTGCTGTTTCCATGCAAATTAGTTCTACTCCCTTTGAATAATTACAATCTTGCTGCAGGTGTCAAAAATCCGCCATGCACGCCCCAATTGGCAGAAAACTATACTCACTGTAAGTAGAACGGAAGGAGAAATATACCTTGGAAAAAGAACGCCATGTATTAGTTATTTTCCCACATCCTGATGATGAAGCCTTCTCGGTTTCTGGAACGCTTGCTTTACATAGAGAAGCAGGCACCCCCGTTACCTACCTATGCTTAACACTAGGAGAGATGGGACGGAATTTAGGAAATCCTCCTTTTGCAACAAGAGAATCGCTTCCTAAAATTCGTAAAAAGGAATTAATCGATGCTGCAAACGCGATTGGTATCCAAGATTTACGTATGCTCGGTTTGCGTGATAAAACCATCGAATTTGAAGATGATGAAAAGCTGACTTCTTTATTTACAGATGCCATTAATGAACTTAATCCTTCATTAATCATTACGTTTTACCCAGGATACAGCGTTCATCCAGATCATGAAGCAACTGCACGAGCTGTGGTCCGAGCTGTGGAAAGAATCGAAGAAAAAGAGAGACCTAAACTTCACTGTGTCGCTTTCTCCAATAACTGCATCGACGATTTAGGACAACCTGACATCGTCCATGATATCTCTGCCGTCGAAAACAAAAAGGTAGATACATTTACAGCACACCGTTCGCAAACGGAGGCGATGGTGGTCGACTGGAAAGAAAAATTCGAAAACCAAGATGCTGACTTTCTTGACTGGATCCGTAAAGAACGATTATGGACCTATAAATTTTGAACCCGCCAATTTGGCGGTTTTTTTTGTTATAACATAAAAAAAACGCCTGTATATAACAGGCGGAGAAAAGGGGGATTACTTGGAAAATCAATCATAATATAAGCATCCCCATTTTTTTTGTTTTTAAACAGGAAAATGCAGAAAATTAAGCAGAAAACCGCTCTTCAGATTGCATTTTCTTTCTTGCAGAAGCCTTTTTACCATGTGCTAAATAGTAAATGACTATGAGAACAAATGACAAAATGGACATGCCTATAAATAACCCTTGGAACCCGGTAAAAGGAATGAGGAATCCAAGTAGGAATGGACCTACACCAATACCAAAATCATACATTGTAAAGTACGTAGAAGTTGCTAATCCCATTCGGTTTGATGGGGCCTCCTTAATTGAAATCGCCTGACAGCTTGATTGGAAAGTACCATATCCCACTCCGATTAATGCGCCAGCTATTAGGAGGGTGATTCCATGATGGGCTTGGCTAAGAATGACCATACCCACCGCAAATAGTAGGAGCGATGGATAAATAACTGCATTTTCACCTTTCACATCAAACATACGCCCTGTAAAGGGACGTGACACCAAAAGGAATATAGCAAACACTACAAAGAAAAAGCTCGCCGCGTCCATTAAATTTAGTTCCTTTGCAAAGGATGTTAAATAGGACAAGATGCTCGAATACGTAAAACCGGCAAATCCAATAAAAATAGAAATAGGTAAAGCTCTTTTTTCAAAGTAATCGCCAATTTTAAAGCCTTTTTGTTGAGATACTCGTTCTTTTTCCCCCTCAGGTACATGCATAAATAATGAAGCAACTAAAGAGAATGCAGCAAATAAAGATGCAGCATAGAAAATAATGGAATAACTAAAATGCTGTGTAATCAATAATCCAATAAACGGCCCAAATGCCATTGCCAAGTTTGTGCTCATGGCAAAGTAACCTGTTCCTTCACCACGTCGTTCATTCGGAATAATATCTGCTGCAATCGTTCCCGTTGCTGTAGTAGCAAGGCCAAAAGAGATACCGTGAATTAATCGATCAATTAACAAAAGTGATAAACTATCTACTAGAAAATAGCCAATGGATGATATTAGAAATAAGATCAATGATCCAAGCAACATTCTTCTGCGGCCAATCTGGTCAATCTTTTTCCCTGCAATCGGCCTTACAAGTACAGCCCCTAGGACGAAAATACTTGAAGCAAGACCAGCTTGCGCTTGGGATGCATGAAAGTTATCCATCGTGTAAATGGTCAATGTTACCATTAATACATAAAATGTTAAAAATAGAAAAAAGTTCGCAGACGATACAATCAAAAAGTCTTTCGTCCACAATTTCGGTTTCTGATTCATTTCAATCCTTCTTCCTTCCAAATTATTTTAATTTTTCCTTTAAGAAAAGCAAAGTTCGTAACGTTGTCTCACGATCCTCTTCAGCCAAACCACTCATTAATTGAAGTTCAAATTCCTCAACTACTTTTTTGGCTTCTTGATAGGTTCTTTCACCTGATTCAGTTAACTGTATTCTCCGTTCCCGCTTATCTTTTCCGGGTATTTGTTCAATCAACTTACGTTCTTCTAAACGATTGACCGTCCGAGTTACTGTCGGTTTCTCCACATCTAAATAATTACTGATTTCGACAAGCGTAGAACACCCATACTGATTCAAATAATATACAATCAACCATTGAGAATGAAAAAGATCAACCTTGGCCAATTGTTCATTTAACTTTTTAGTAAATGACCTTGAAAATTGCAGATTATGATGAAAAAAACCATTATGAAAGGACAAAGGTATTCCCCCTATTAAATAGTTACCTAGGTAACTATACGCTGATTTATTAGAAATGTCTACCCTACAGATGAAGAAAATGCCCAACTACTTAAATAGTGCACTGATATTTTTCTCTAAACCTTCAGCAGTATTCAAGCTGATTATTTGCTAAGTTCGATGCTTCTTAAAACACACAAAAAAAAGGCCCTTTTAGGGCCTTTCAGACTGTAGACAAACTCGAAGAAAAGCGAGTTTGCCTACAGTTTTTTTATTTGAAAAACGTTCCAGCTTGATTTCAGAAATCCGCTCCCTTTCCGCCGACTGTCTGCCAAGCCTCCTCGCCGCAAGCGCCTCCGGGGTCTCGGCAAGCCAGTTATTCGGCAGGAGTGTCGCAAATTTCTTCAATCCAATGAGGGTTTCATAAAACAATAAAAAACATGAAGTATAACCTAGTCTTGTTTTATAATCATGGTTCGGGAAGAGGCCATTCCGAACCCCTCCAGACTATAGCCAAATTCGAAGAAAAGTCAGTTTGCCTATAGTTTTTTTATTTGAAAAACGTTCCAGTTGATTGGAACGGAAGGCGAGACTCCTGCGGGAAAAGCGTGTCCAAGGGAGACCCCGCAGGCGAGCGCCGAGGAGGCTCCCGGACCGCCCGCGGAAAGCGAGTGCCTGGAGTGGAAATCAGCGATCAGATTTACAAACCCTCAAAAAAACGTTCCAGTTGATTTCAGAAATCCGCTCCCTTTCCGCCGACTGTCTGCCAAGCCTTCTCGCAGCAAGCGTCTGCGGGTCTCGGCTATCCAGTTATTTGGCAGGAGTGTCGCAAATTTCTTCAATCTAGTAAGGATTTCATTCCATATATATAAAAGTGAAAATTCATGAAGGATAACCATGTCGTCTTTTATAATCATCGGGGTGAGACCATTCCGAACCCCATTTTGTCTACAAACTGAAAGGCCCTTTTAGGGCCTTTTTCAATTTATCTGAGAGAGCGGCAAGCGATACAGCTTATCATCTTTTTCATCAGGGTTTCCCCGACCATCCGTATTGTTGCTTATAAAATAGAGAGAATCTTCATCCACAAACACATCACGTATCCGCCCGGAATCTGTGATAATATCAGTCATTTTTCCGCTTTGTACATCATAGCTCTTGAGCGATTCTCCCCTTAAGGTTGCAATGTATAGCTTTCCGTCAACATAAGCAATTCCAGAAGGGGCCCATGTATTTTCACCGGAATGTATCAATGGATTTACCATATTCGGCTTTTGTTCATCGCCCTCTATTTCTGGCCAGCCATAGTTCATACCGGGGGCAATTTTATTTAATTCATCGTGAGCAGACTCACCATGTTCACTTTCATACATCTGTCCAGCCTCATCCCAGGCCAAGCCTTGTGGGTTGCGGTGTCCGTATGAATAGACGTATGAATTTTCGATTGGATTATCTTTCGGAATGGTACCATCAAGGTTCATTCGTAGGACCTTCCCACCTAAAGAATCAAGATCCTGGGCTATTGTTGGATTCCTCGCGTCCCCTGTTGTTGCATATACCTTATCATCCGGGCCAATCTTGATTCGACCTCCATGATGGTAGTCACCGCTTGGTATTCCGTCGATTAATGTCTCCAACTCCCGCCACGTATCATTATCCTTTTGTAAAGTAACGATTCGATTAATAGAATTCCCGCCTTCTTCATACGTGTAGTAGGCAATTGCACGCCTGTTATTCGAGAAGTCAGGAGTTAACAAAAATCCAAGTAATCCAGCTTCGGCCTTCACAGACAATGTCTTTTTAAGCTTAACCTTTTGCCTCGTCATCTCGCCCCTTTCCCATTGAACGATGGTACCTGTCCGCTCTGACACATACATTGTATCCCCATTCTTCTGAATCGACCAAGGTGCAATTAAGTTCGTTAACAGCACCTCAGGGCCCTCTCCTAGAGTTTCCGACACTTCTTTATCAGGGCTCGGCTGTGCTTTACTGTTCTCTTCTTTATTAACGTTACAACCAGTTAAAGTTAATGCGGCCATGAGAAAATATAAGCACCATCTTTTCAAAAGTTCTTCTCCTTTCGTTCCATATTTAGTATGCTGATGACTGCGTAAGTACCTTTAAAATAGCTGTAGCAACACCGTGATCATCATTAATACCTGTTACTTCATCACAAAGCTTTTGAATATCAAGCGGGGCATTTCCCATTGCGACAGACAAACCCACTCTTTCAAACATTGATATATCATTATAATTATCTCCGATGGCCATAGTTTCCTGCATCGAAGCAGACTTTTTAGTCACATATTTTTCAAGCGCAGTACCTTTTTGCGCCTGCCCACTCATGATTTCCACATTTTCACGTCCTGAAGAGGTGACGGTCACCCCATCCTGAGTTTTCAATTGTGAAGCAATTTGGTCTAATTTACTTAAATTTTGGGAGAAGCTTAGAATTTTATAATATTCTATATCAGAGTGGCTGAATAAATCTGAGTAATTGGAAACGGACTTTACCTGTCCAAGCTGTAAACGGTCCTCTGCAAATTTTCTGATCCCCACAGGGTCAATGTCCGGATTAGCTGTAACAAAAACATCCACTAAAGCAGATATTGCGTTTTCATAGTCTTTAGAATAGATTCCTTGACTCGTATAAATTTCAAAATAAATTTCCTGTTCTTCAAGGTATTCGGCAACACTCTGTGCAGTAGCAGGTGACATCGGATTGGAAGCAGCAATTTTTCCGTCCTGCGTGAAAATAGCAGCCCCATTTACACAGATAATCGGACACACAATGCCCGTTTCATCTAAAGCGTACTTTGCTTCCTCGTACGATCTTCCTGTAGCAATGATCACCTCAACTCCTTCTCTTTGCGCCCTCTGGATAGCGGCTTTATTTTCATCACTCACCTTTTGCATCTTGTTTAATAATGTTCCGTCCATATCAATCGCAATCGTCTTAATCAATTCAACCCGCTCCTTTTTTTTCAATATAACCCTTATTTTAACCGAAAGAGAGTTGATAAACACGTATAACAAACGGGAGAGCTTTTTAACGCCAATTTAAAAAATGATTATCTTTCAGTTGTCTCTTCTATGTATATAAAAAAACTGCACCTATTTGGAATAGGTACAGTTTTTTTCCTTAATGTAAAATCGTATGACTATCCACAGTCTTTGACCGTGCAGTAATTTGTTCTTGAATGTCCTTTTGAATGTCATCAATTGCAGTAAAGTCCATTGCTTTTACATAAATGGCTTCAAGTGCGTCATGCTGCTCTTTCGCTTTTACAAGACATGCAGTTGCTTCATTCATTTTCGCCCGGTATCTGGAGGAAACATCCTTGATCTGATCAGCATAAATTTCATCTGTTCCAGAGTGGATGGCTGTTTTATAAATATCAATGATTTCATCACCCTCTCTACTCGGGAAATATTCATGCGGAGAGGTGCTGTCAAAAATAGCGATTCCTGCCTCCCGGACGATTACCATATCCAAACTTTCAGGATCAAAACCGCAATGATACACTTCTACATCAAATCCTCTTTTCTCCGCAGCCTTTGCAATCTTTTTCAGCATCGTCGATTTCCCTGAGCCAGGTCGGCCCTTTAAAAAGTAGCGTTTTTGCACTCCTTTAGTAATACTCGGGATGTAATCAACTGCTCCCTCTGGCGTAGCGGCACCTAAAAACCGGTGACGAACATCTGCTTTTTTGTTGAGAACAATATCTCTATAAAAGCCTTCTATCAATTTATTGGTTAATCCATTTAATTTAACGAAATCAATGTTCGCCTTATAAATATCTTCCCATTCATCATGTATCTTTAATGCTTCTGCGAAAAGAGCATATGCCTTCTCAAAACTCTTGCTTCTGGCATTGGTAAATCGTATGATTGTCGTTCTTTCAGCTGCCAGCTGTTGAGTATTCCAGGCAGCCCCTAGATTGACGTATTCCTCAATGGCTCCCGGTGCTTTCGGTTCAATCACATGTGGAGCAGTCCCATCAACGAGACCGATTTTTAAGGCGGGAATAATTATCCCATCAATGGAATCATTATCCGACGAACAATGCAAAAACTCGATATCATAGTCTTTATCCAGCCATTCCTGGCCAATTTTTTTCATAATAGTCGATTTACCTGAACCAGGTCCGCCTTTTAAAATAAATAATTTCTCTAAGCCAGCTAGATTGGAATCATATAAACTATAAAAACCTTTAGCCGTATTGCCTCCAGCGAAATAATGCATCACATTTCCTGCCACTTTCACACTCTCCTTCACCATACAGATGTGCATCTTCAAGACAGCTTATGCAGGAAAACCCAGGTAGGTGAATGCCTAAAGGTTTAGGTTTAATAGTATTCTTTATCTATTTGATAAGAGCTCTAGGTTCCGCTTGTGCGGCCACAAGGAATTCTGACGGTTTCAAAACAATTTGTGTCCCAATTTTTCCACCGCTTACGATGATTTCACACAGATTGGTTGCACTTTCATCAATAAAAGTCGGATACTGCTTTTTCATACCGATTGGTGAGCAGCCCCCCCGAATATACCCTGTGTATTTCTGCAAGTCTTTAACAGCGAGCATTTCAATTTTTTTCGCACCTGCTGCTATCGCTGCTTTTTTCAAATCCAGCTCGGTGTCTACAGGAATGACAAATACATAAAGCTGCTGAGGTCCGCTGTGGGTAACGAGTGTTTTAAACACGGTTTCTGGCGCTTTACCAATTTTACTCGCCACGGTAACACCGTCTATTTGGCCGTCGTGGACATCATAGCTCATCATGTCATACTTTATATGTTTGTTATCGAGAATTCGCATAGCATTTGTTTTACTGGCTCCCATCTCAATAGTCCCCTTATCCTTTTTTCTACCATTTTACCATTTTTATATGTAAGCCAAAAGAAAAGCACAGCGCTTCTGCATCTGTGCTTTCACTCAAATTTATTCTAAATGACGTCTTTGATAATCAGCAATACGCTTGTAGTCGCCTTCTAATTGCCGGCTTACAGATAAATAAATCGACATTAGTTCTTCATATACTTTAACGTTCTCCTCGATTGGAACAAGTTCATTTGTATGCCCAATCATGTTTTCAACCTCATCCAGGCTTTCAATTTCACCTAAAGCATATAATCCTAGAACGGCAGCACCTAAACTCGAGCTTTCAAAGCTTTCTGGGATTGTCACATTCTGATTAAATACATCAGCCATAATTTGCCGCCATAGCTTGGAGCGGACAAATCCGCCACTTGCATGGATTTTCTCCGGAGCACCTGTCAGTTCCCTTACAGCAAGGAGGACACTGTATAAGTTGTACATCACACCTTCAAGCACAGCCCGCACCATATGATCGCGAGTATGATGAAGAGCTAGTCCAAAGAAGGAACCCCTAGCATCAGCACTCCATAATGGCGCCCGTTCCCCTGCCATATACGGGTGGAATATTAACCCGTCTGAGCCAGGTGCAATATTTGAAGCCATTTCGGTCAGTATCTCATATGGATCCTGACCCGAGGCCTTAGCTCTTTCGATTTCTACCCGACCAAATTGATCCCGGGCCCATCGGAAAGTGATTCCCCCATTATTGACTGGTCCGCCAATTACCCAATGATTCTCAGTGAGGGCATAACAGAACGTCCGCCCTTTCGGATCAGTAAGCGGATGGTCACTGACGGTTCGCACTGCACCGCTTGTTCCTATTGTTACCGCAAGCACACCCGGCTTGATAGC
The DNA here is from genome assembly GCF_056402095.1 of Peribacillus sp. P4_C12. NCBI lineage: Bacteria > Bacillati > Bacillota > Bacilli > Caryophanales > Bacillaceae > Peribacillus > Peribacillus sp. P4_C12. The sequence goes on along the minus strand of NZ_JBFUIB010000001.1, from coordinate 50,434 downwards.
ATTTTGGCCTAAGTTGGCAAGCACCCCATCACTTGCACCTATAACAAATGGAGTACTAGCATCAATGTTCATTTTTGCAGCTAATTCCTGGCTCAATCCAGAAAGGATATGGGTCGTTGGCACAAGCTTAGGAAGCTTGTCCGATTCAATTCCAGCAATAGTCAATGCCTCTTGATCCCACGCCAAGTTTTTCAAGTTGAACATACCTGTTGCAGATGCAAGTGAATAATCCATTACAAACTCTTTGAAAAATTTATAGATAATATATTCTTTAATCCCTAAAAATTTATCCGTTTTGTTAAAGATTTCTGGATGCTCTTTTCTAAGCCACATAACTTTCGTGATTGGGGACATAGGGTGAATGGGTGTTCCCGTTCTGTGATACAATTGTGTCCCCTGATCCGATGCCTTCAATTGCTCTGCATAGGCGACACTTCGGTTATCTGCCCACGTAATACTATTTGTGAGCGGCTTACCGTCTTTACCCATGGCAATCAAACTATGCATCGCTGAACTAAACGAAATAAAACTTAGTTCATCCTTTTCAATTCCGCTTGCAATCATCACTTCACCGATTGCAATAATAACCGCTTTATAGATTTCTTCTGGATCTTGTTCCGCAACAGACGGAGTTGGACTGTGAAGCGGATATCCTTTAGAACATGAATGGACGACCTCGCCCTTCTTTGAAAAAAGTACAACTTTCGTGCTCGTCGTACCAATATCGATCCCCATCATATAACCTGAATGTTTCATATTTTTACATCGTGCTCCTTTCTCTTAAACAATTGAATTCAATAGTAAGATTAGGATAAGTGAAACGACTGAAATTATCGTTTCCATAACCGTCCCAGATTTAAACGTTTGTGCGACTGTTAAATTAAAGAATTCTTTAATCATCCAAAATCCAGCATCATTCACGTGGGAAAGAATTAATGAGCCTGAACCGATTGCAAGTACCAGTAATTCAATATTAACACCCGGTACCGATGAAATAATTGGTAGCACAATACTTACAGCTGTCGTCATTGCGACGGTTGCTGAACCCGTTGCTATACGAATCATAGCTGCCACTAACCAGCCAAAGAGAATTGATGAAATGTCAAAGGATGTGGCTAACTTGCAATAGCTTCCCCTACTCCACTTGTGATTAATACATTTTTAAATGCGTCACCAGCTCCGATAATCAAGATAATGGATGCAGTTGGAGCAAGGCAAGCAGACATAAATTGGTTAAGTTCTTCATTATTAAAACCTCTAGTATAGCCTAATGTACAGAATGCAACTACAAAAGAGACCAATAGAACGAGGAACCAGTTCATAATGAACTAAACTCGATACCTACTTAATTCATAAAATAATCATTCACCCATAAAAAAAGAACCGGATTGGAGCTTGATTTCATCCTCCAGATGTTCAGGATAAGCAATAAGAAAGCAAGTAGACGGTCCTGATGATTTTTCGATATCCACTTTACTTCTTATATGTGCAGAAACACCTTCCCCACTTGGGTCCAGATGCTTCCATTCATTTGCTATCCCTTTTGAGCCAACAGGAAGTACCTGAGCTTCTTCCAGCTCACAAAGGCTTTTATATAAAGATAACGGCGCGATCCACTCTTGTTGTTTCATAACTTCTTCACCAACAAGTGGCATGCCAATAAGGGCCATTTTCCGTTGAAGAATTGGCTTCATTACACGTTCATTCCTGCGTTTTCCAATCACCATAAGACCAAGTGCGGATTGAAGAAGCGGCATGTTACTTTCGGTGCTACCTGTAATAGAGAGATCCAGACCGATTTCATCCATTCCCTTCATGACGCCTATTTTCAAGGCCTCCCAGGCTTCATCGCCGCAGAAATTATGAAGGACAACGGTCATTGGACTTCCGCCAGCAGCCAGGCACTCCATAACGGCAACCCGGAACGAAAAATATCCAACGACTTCGTATGGGACTTGAACGAGATCTTTTTCCTTCAACCCAATTCCGCCACTATTATCACAAGAAACGACTAATGATTGTGACTCCGTAAACGGTAAGATCAATGAATCATTCATTCTACGATTCCATCTTTAAAAATCACTTTTTTCAAAACTGGTTCTAGACGTGGAAGTAAAAGGGCCGCCAACACTATATTTATTGCTGTAGCCCCTGTTAACCCCGGAACTAGCATCGTGTAAAATTCAAGGCTAACCAGAAATACGAAAGGTAGAGCTAAGATGAAGGCATTACCGATAAAGAAGAGGAAAAATGCGCCTATTTTCTTTCCGTGTACATATAAAACACCAAACATCCAAACGAGGACCGCCATTTCTACCATGATCAAAAAATGGAAAGGGCCTAGTGTCATGCCACCGATGAAAGCTGAAATAATATGACCAAGTCCAGCTACTATAGCTCCGGACACCGGACCAAGTATGACAGCCGCCAAAAGGGCCGGAAAACTGTCTAAAGCCATACTGCCTATTGGGGAAGGGACTTTAATCATTGCCCCAACCGCCGATAAAGCAATAAAAATAGCAATTGTACTAATTTTTCTTACGTTCATGTTTACTCTTTTTCCTTTCTTTTTCCTCCACGGAATACATTTGCGCTGCGGATATATTCCACATCTTTCACGCCAAGGCGGAAGTTAATCACGCGTGCTACAGCAAAGAAGTAATCAGACAAACGATTTAAATATTGAAGAGATAGTGGTGAAACTGCCGCACCCGACTTAATCAAAGAAACAACCAACCGCTCCGCCCTGCGTGTAACCGTCCGGGCAATATGAATGGTTGCAGACGCTTTTGAGCCTCCTGGAAGGATAAACTTTTCTAATTCCGGTGCTTCGACGATAAAGGCGTCAATTCGTTCTTCCAAATAGGTAATTGCCTCATCCGTTAGCTTCTGCGGGGCTTTCTCAGAAACTGTCGCCAAATCACCGCCACAGTCAAATAACTCATGCTGAATTTTTTCCAAGTCCGTTAGTACGTCTGCAAAAATTGCTGAGTCCAATTCAGTTACTGCAAGGCCGATATAGCTGTTCACTTCATCCACTGTTCCGTAAGATTCGACACGGATGTCATCCTTGTCCAGACGTCCTCCGATTACGCTAGTTTGTCCCTTATCCCCAGTACGTGTATAAATTTTCATCTCTATTTCCTCCTCTATTTTATTTGCTGATTGATACCGTACCAAATGACATCCACACGGTTTGATAAGGAGGCGACATCTTGAAAAACCCAGCCGCAGGCATCGCGCCATTTGCGATCTTGTGCCTCCATCGGAACAATTCCTTTGGAAATATCTGATCCGATTACAATACAGTTGTGATCATCCTTTTCCTTCTCCCATATTCGCCAGTCAGCCATGATTTCCTTCCACCGTTTTCGAATCGACTCTGCATTCATCTTTTCTGCATCTTGTTGGATCCATGCATCCAAGCCATGCAATACCACTGTATTACCTTGAAAATCCGTCATAGTTGGCTGTTCTTTTTGATAACCGGATAGCCAAAGAGTCTCACTTTCCAACCCATAAAAGTGCTTTACCCATTTTGTTTTCCCATTATAGGCGCCACCTGTAACAAAGTGCAACGTTCACCCCTCCTTAAGCTGTTCCGGTCCTCCCAAATCAGCTCATATCCCATACCGTGGGAAATTCCCCAATCAAAAAAAGACTTTTCCATCGGTGCATAGCGGACAAGTAATTCACGTACTACACCCCCATGAGTCATTAATACATATTGGCTTTCCTCACCGGAAATCAATTGGCTCCAGCCATTTTGAATACGTTTGGAAAATGCCGGATAGCTTTCACCACCAGGCACCATTGCCTCCATAGGACGCTCTAGCCATTTTTGATAATCGCCATCAGTCTTCAACTCTTCATAAGTTCGCCCTTCCCAACTGCCGAAGTTCATTTCACGGAACGCAGGGTGTTTTATCGGAACAACATCTGGAAACAACAGTCTTGCGGTTTCAATACAACGAGGCAAATCACTCGTGTGAATCTTTTCATACTGTGGGTAAGAGCCCCTTAAGTCTAGAATTTCCTTTTCTCCTTTCAGACTTAATGGAGAATCTGTCCAGCCTAAATAGGATCTTCGCTCATTTGCTTCTGTCAGCCCATGGCGAAGTAGTGTAATAGCCACAGAATCAGCCATAACCAGAGCTCAACTCCTTCCACGGATGCACCCAATACATCCCCCGTTATCCCGCCGAACCAACTAACGATTTTCCGCTTTATATACAATAGGAAGAGTAGAGAAGCCAGACACATGATAAAAAATAAAGTGACCAGCTTGAAATCGAAGCTCCATGCAACCGCAAAACTCACAATAAAATACAACCAATAAATATATAAACTGTTTTTCCTTACTGCACTTTGAAAGAAAGCACCAAGTCCCTCTTTTTTTGCCAAGGGCATCCGGCTAAGTAAATAGCCCATCACACATTTACTTAAAAGTGGAAGACTAATAATTAAAAAGTATGTCCACGCATTGACTCTATCGACGATTTCATAAATAAATATAAACCGGGCGGCCAAAAGGACGATGACGGAGATGACACCGAATGCGCCTGTCCTGGAATCCTTCATGATTTCTAAACGCCTCTCTTTATCCTGATAGGAAAAGAAGGCATCACTTGCATCAATCCAACCATCTAGGTGCAAACCGCCTGTTAATGCCATCGTTAAAAACCAAACCACAAACGCAATCGAAAGGGATGACAATGGGGTCCACTCTACTAACGCGTATAAAACACCTCCCAATATCAAGCCTAGGAAAAGCCCGACTAAAGGAAAGGTTTGAATCGCACGGTGGATATATTTCTTATCCATCGGTAGCTGCTTCTTTATTGGGAACACGGTAAAGAACTGCAGGTTAATCAAGAATCCAATCCATCCGTTCATTCCTGCATGCACCCTTTCATCAATAACGGAATCCCTGATTCAACAAGATAAGCCTCATCTGCCTGTTCGACGACTGCTTGATGAAGCAGGCCAAGTATTTTTCCGTATATATGGAGGAACTCATTTTGAAAAATCGGCTCCTGTACCACTTCGTTGCTTACGATTATCAAACAGCTGGCTTGTTTTCTTATCTCATTAATTCCGCTGATTATTTTTGTGAAAACACTATGTAAAAACTCCTTTTCAAGCGGTATATTGGGACCGAATAATTCATTATCAAGTAGGGTTGTCAGGCAATCGAGTAGGATTATTGAATCTTGATTTAGGTCTGAACCAATCCGTGTAATATTCGTCGAGTACTCCCAGGTCCTCCAAGCAATTGGACTACTTTTGCGATCCCTTTGGTGCCGGCGGATGCGTTCTTCCATTTCAGCATCACTGACTCGGCCACAAGCGAGGTAATGCAAGTTCCCACTCAATTGGATTGCATATTCTATTGCCTTTTTTTCTGCAAAACGGCTTTTACCGCTCCGGACACCACCGGTTATAAAACAGAGCCTAGATTTCTCCACTGTCTTACCCCCTCCATCAGCATGGCATTATCACACTCACTCTTCACTGCGAACCGGAGCCACTTTCCATCTAGCCCTGGAAAATTATACGTATGACGTGGTACGATGCCCTTTTTTAATAAAAAAGGCAAAAGGGATAAGGATTCATCTTTCACTAAATAAAAATTGACCGTGCTATTTGAGACAATCAACTCATGCTCTTCATAAAACCGGAAAAGTTTCTGCTTTTGCAATTGAATATACGCTCTCGTTTTTTCTATATATTCTTCTTCAGCAAGGCAGATTTTCCCGACTTCTAATGCCACATGATTGACGCTCCAATGCGATTTATAGGTTTTTGCCTGATTTATGATATCTGGTGCCGCCAGCAAATAACCCAACCTCAAGCCTGGAATTGCAAAAATTTTCGTCATTGATCGTAGAATCAGTAAATGGGGGAATTGCGTAATTAAAGAAGCATAAGTAAAGGCGTTTTCCGTAAAATCATAAAAAGCCTCATCCAAAACAACCAGACAATTTGCTTTTCCGCATTCTTTGATTAATTCCCTAACTGCTTCTTGCTTAAATGAAATCCCTGTCGGATTATTAGGCGTACATAAAAAAATCGCGTCATATTCAGGTAATTGAGGAATCAAACGATCGAGATCTAGTTGCCACTCAGGTGCATCAAGTTGATGAAAGTCTACCTCGCATTCGGCTGCTAAACAAGCTTCTGCATATTCCGCAAATGCAGGCTGAATGATTAAGACCTTTTTATTGGCTAACCTGTTCGCTACCAACATTATTATTTCCGCACCACCGTTACCTACCAAAACGGATTGCTCAGGAAGCGCTTCTTTTTTTGCAATTAATTTTGTCAGTTCAACGGCATGCGGATCTGGGTAATTTAAGATTCCTTCGAAGAATTCGGACCACCGTTCCTTTATACGTAAAGGAGGACCCAATGGGTTGATATTAGCACTAAAATCGAGAACCGATTCAGGCATTTCGATTTCCAGCGCTTCGTAAAGATAATGCGGATTAGAGCCATGAGAAGGTAATGCCAAGAGTAAGTCCCCCTAACCAAAGCATCAGTAAAAATATAAAAGATGTCCGATGCATGATAGTAATCGTTTTTTGAATATGTATTGCTTCTAATGGAACAAGCGGAACGCCCATCCTGGCACGGTCAGAAACTACTCCTTTGTACATATTCCGGCCGCCAAGCTGTACACCCAAAATTGCAGCAACGCCTGCTTCACACCACCCACTATTCGGGCTTGGGTGCTTTTTCGCATCATTGAACAAAATCTTCCATCTAGCCCCCAAGCTATGATAGCTGGATTTCGAGCTTAGCAGCATCAAGAAACCAGTGAGGCGACTAGGAATCCAGTTCACGATATCATCGAGCTTAGCTGAAGCCCAGCCAAATTGTCCATATTTATCATTTTTGTAACCAACCATTGAATCGCAGGTATTAATTGCCCTGTACATCATCGCGAGTGGAGCACCGCCGATTGCTGCCCAAAACAGTGGAGCCGTAACTCCATCACTCGTATTTTCAGCTACGGTTTCTACAGTGCCTCTGACTATTTCGGATTCATCAAGATCAGCAGTATCACGACCGACAATATAGGAAAGCTTTAGCCTCGCTTCAGGAAAAGCTTGTTCATTCAGAGGATGACACACATCCATTCCTGCCTGCTTTAATCCCTTCTGAGCAATCGTCGTAGAAATAACAACAGCTTCCCATAAAATTCCCGCAAGCGGATGGATAAGATAAGCTAAATAGACAGTTAGTCCTGTTGCCAATAACACCAGTGTTAAAACAATTACCAGCATGAAGAGGCCATTTCGTTTTTTATGTGTGCCTCTATTGAATGAATGATCCAACTTGCTTATCAACGTTCCTATCCATTTAACGGGATGTGGCCAATTTGGTGGATCACCTATTAATAGATCAAAGAAAAAAGCCAGTGTAACAGCAAAAAGGTGATGGTAAATCATAGTTCCTCAATCCGTTTCCGATTTTTCTTTATTGCTTCTACGGTACAATCATATACACCGCGACTGATCAACTTCCCTAGCGGAGTAATGGTGCCTGCATATTGAAGTGCCTTCCCTCTTTGGGTTGCGGCAATCAAAATACTGTCTGTCGATGTTCCTGTCGCCACTGTATTTGTCACCTTATCCAAAACACGCAAATCATGAAGCGCTTTTACTTTTGCCTCGGTCGCGGTGACAATGCTGTGGATAAAGGCCTCTTCTGCCATGTGCCCATTTACAAAGATCCATGTATTTATGGTTCCTGGAGTGGAAATCCAAGAATGTTGGTCAGCTAAAGAGGCGTCGATGGCATTCCCTACTCCAGCCGTCACGATGATAAAAACCGAGAAATCATCATCTCTTAAAAACTTGAAGGCCACCGTATCGAGAAAGACAGCTGTCATCATTCCGACCGTTTCCTGTGGTTCAAAACCGTGTGTTTTTAAAAAGTCAGCCATTTCAGCAAAATGATCCTCGTAATTATAATCACGATGGACATGCCTATTCACGAAATGTTGATGCCAGCCCGTTCCTGAACCGGTCACACCAGAAGACATCGTTCTAAGCGGAATTGGTGAATTCAATTGAATTATTTCGGTGCCAACCGTCAAATAGGTTTCATTAATTTCCAAAGGTGCGAAATCACAGACATGCTTTTCCGGGACAATGAACATTTGCGGCTTCGGAAGGGCAGGATGCGGATGTTTTTCAATCGTCGTCCGGTATACCTCCTGAATCCGTTCCTGTTGGAGCACTTCATTCGGCACATTAATGACTTGAATTTGTCCTTTTTCAAGTAACATCAGCCGATCACAGTACAAGCCGGCCAAATTCAAGTCATGGAAGATTGAGATAACTGTTAGCTCCAGCTCCTTGGCCATTTTCCTCATTAAATCAAGAAGCTCCTTTTGATAGGAAAGATCCAAGTGGTTCGTTGGTTCATCTAAAAAAAGAATTTCCGGTTCTTGGGCAAGTGCTTGTGCCAGTAAGACCCGCTGTCTCTCACCGCCTGATAATCGTTCAAAATGAAGATCCTGAAAATCCGCGACTCCCGTTTGCTTCATCACACGTTGGACAATCACCTCATCCTCAGAAGTCCAACTATGAAACCAGCCTGTTTGGTGAGCATAACGGCCAAGAGAAACAGTCTCTTTTACCGTATAAGAAAAGGCTAATGAGGAATGTTGAGGCAACACGGCTATAACTTGTGCAAGATGTTTGGCCGAATACTCCTTCAAGTCTCTTCCCCTTATTCGTATGCTTCCTACCTTATAATCGAGAACCCCGCTAAGCATACTTAATAGCGTCGTTTTCCCGCTGCCATTTGGACCGAGAATCCCAAATAATTCCCCTTTATGTACGTCAAAAGAGACAGAGTCCAAAACAGCTTTATTGCCATATCCACCTGTTAACCCTTTAACTTCAAGCATGAATTCTACCCTTCTCTCCGTCTCTTTAATAAAATCAGGGCAAATGCCGGGGCCCCGATAAGTGAGGTAATTACACCAATCGGCAGTTCCGAAGGTGCAATGATCGTCCTTGCTACAAGGTCAGCCAAAATTAAAAACCCGCTTCCTACGAGCAAAGATAACGGCAACAAATGCTTATGATCTGGCCCCCAAATCCTACGAACCAAATGAGGAATAACCAATCCTACAAAGCCAATCGTTCCCGAAACAGCAACGGCTGCCCCAGTTAATATCGAACCAGCTATCAGAATCCACATTTTTCTCCGCTGAACATTCACACCCAAATGCTTTGCACGATCTTCCCCAAACGTCATCGCATTCAATTCTTGGGTATTCATAATCAAGATCAACGAACCAATGATAAAAAACGGCAAAATAATCGCGATATAATTCCAGCCGCGCATTGAAACGCTTCCCATCAGCCACCCGATGATTTGTCTTAATTCCTCGCCCGTCAACGCAATCATTAATGAGATGAAGGCACTTAAAAACGAGCTGAAAATGATTCCGGTTAAAATAATTGTTTCTACTTTCATCGATCGATCCATTTTTCTCGCAAAAGTTAGCACACAGAAAATCGTAAGCAATGAAAACATAATACTTAACGTCGGTAGGGTATATAAACCGATCAACGGCAATGATATATTCAAAAACAATGTCAATACAGCGCCTACTGATGCTCCTGATGAAATCCCTAATGTGTAGGGGTCAGCAAGCGGGTTCCTGAGCAGTCCCTGAAAGGCTGCCCCGGCAATCGCAAGCGAAGCCCCAACCAAACCTGCAAGTAATACACGTGGCAGGCGGATGTTCATTACGATATTCGTCAGCATCACATCTGGCTCAACTGAGATTGGTAAATGAAAAAATTCCTTGCCGATAATTTGTATAAGCGCGGGAATCGGTACTGACACCGAACCAAAGGAAATGCCAATCGTCATTGCGAAAAGCAAAAACAATAACGCAATCAAATAAGCAAACGCCCACTTAGTTGTCAAATAGGTTCGGATAGACTGATTTGGCAAGTTCCTCTACTCCCTCTATTAAGCGTGGACCAGAACGGGTCACTAAGTCAGAATGGACATCAAAGACTTGACCATCCTTAACAGCAGCTACATCTTCCCATCCTTTTCGGCCCGTCACTTCACTAACTGGATCTTTTGTATAATAACCATATGTTGTGATAATGACATCCGGATTTGCAGCAATCATAGACTCTTCATCAATTTTCGCCCACCCGTCCAATTCGGCTGCTGCATTTTTCGCTGAAATTATGTTAAGCATTTCATTCATGAATGTATTTTTTCCAGGTGTATAAATATCCGGTGATGGCGAAACCTCTACTAGAACGGTTTTTCTTTCCTCATCCTTAACGGATTTAGCTTTTTCCTGAATTTCCTTCAGTTTCGTTTTCATATTCGCAACGATTTCTTTTGCCTTATCATGTTCTCCCGTTGCCTGTCCAATCATATCAATAGACTCATACACTTCGTCAAAGCTTTGTGCATCATTGACTACAAGGACATCTATTCCAGCATCCTTAAGCTGCTGCAATCCCTCATTCGAATTATGGGCACTGGATGCATGAGCAAGAACAAGATCAGGCTTTAAGGAAACGATTAACTCCGTGTTCATTTCCATTCCGCCAACTTTTTCAATTTCTTTCGTTTCTTCCGGGTAATTATCATTGTCGGATACACCAACAACCTTTTTACCCAAACCAAGTGCAAAGACCACTTCTGTATTACTTGGTATCAATGTAACAATTTTCTTTGGTTGTTCTTCTATCGTTACTTTTTCACCCGTTGCATCTTTTATCGTAATCGGGAAAGCTTGGTTTTCAGTATGATTTGTTTGTTGCTTTTCTTTCGTTCCTTCTTTTGATGTATCATTGCAACCAACCATCATACCTGCAGTTAGTAACATCACTAGAATCAGACCATAGATTTTCTTCATTTTACATCCCTCACAATCTTTTAATTCAATTTCCGACCACCTAAAGAAAACGCACCCTGAAGTGAAGAGGCGAATTTCAAAACAAAAGCATCTCCCGTCAAACGGAAGATGCTTGTATGGCAACAATATAATTACGGACTCAGAAGGTCTGCCACACACCTTCCCATCCGCGTAGGTTACAGGTGTACGAATCTTGGCAGGTCTCCTGGCTAATGGTCATCGTCAACGGCACCTTCCCATATCTCACATACAGTGGTACACAGCCGCTAACTCCCATTTACAGTGGCGGGACCGCGTTGGTATTTCACCAACTTCCCTTTTAAGTCATTAAGACACCAAATCGTTCATATGTATATAATTTTCACTGCTTTTCATTATACACTATGTAAGAAATGATTATTATATGATTTTTCAGACTGATTCCGAAATACCTTGTCTTCAATTAATAACGTGATGCATTTTCAATCAGCGCTGCAAATCCATCGACTGACAATCCGGGTGAAATCCGAACTCGGTGCAGTGCATGCATCCCTTGGTCCCTTGAAGCTCCACCAGCTTCGGTGGTTACTGCCATCTTGTATCCAGCATCTTCTGACAACCTAAGGCTCTCCTCGTTATACCGACCAACAGGATATGAAAGTACTGTCGTGTCCTGTTGGAGAATACGATCGAATAAATCCTTTGACTGGACCATTTCAGCTTCCTGCTGCTCTACCGTCATACGGTTAAGCTCAAGATGGTTGATAGTATGACTTTCAATAGAAATCCCATTCTCGCTCATCTCCACCATTTGTTCTCCAGTCAGGTGATGACTTTTTTCAATAGATTTCCCGATCATAAAAACAGTTGCTTTCATATTATATTCTTTTAATATAGGAAAAGCCTCCGTGTAATTATCTGTATAGCCATCATCAAAAGTAAGCCAGACACACTTTTCACTTGGCATCCGATTTTCCGTTAAAACAAGAAATGCTTCCCTAGGGGATAATGTATAGTAATCATTCTCCCGAAGCCAGTTCATTTGTGATTGAAATTCCTCTCTTGGTACCCGAAGGTTATTACCTTCAGAAATACTATGATACATCAATATTGGAAGTTGAACCGTGGACTCGGCTCTTATCCAGTTTCTCGTATCGATCTGTTCAGGATATAATCTGTCCTCCGAATTCTGCCCGGCGTCATTCTCCGCTGCTGCAACCACTTCAATGTTATCTTCCGCAATCGGTGCAGCCGTCTTTGTACCTATATTCTCTAAAACCCCTTGTGAGCATGCAGGCAAAATTAAAATTCCCAGCAATGCTACCATCAATAAAACTCTGTATTTTCCCACTATCATTCTCCTAATTTTTTCTAGCATAATAGTACCAGAAAACCAGTAAATAATAAAGTATTCCATTTAGCGCAAAAAAAGGCAACTCGGTGGCTGCCTTTTTTTAACTAGTAAATCGACAAGTACTTTGATCACGCGGAATGCCTAAATCTTTCGGCACCATCGTTTCAATCAAAAAGTTCTCATCTTCTTCATAAATAATCTTCTTCATTTCAATTCCGAAGTATTCCTTCATCCGGGATTCTGTCATGACTTCCTGGACTTCCCCGTAAACGACCGGCTTTTGTTTTGCTGTCATTAACACATGGTCAGCAAGGAAAAACGCATGGTTTGGGTAATGCGTGTTTATGATACAAGAGATTTTCTTTTCTTGTGACAAACGCTTTAATGTCTGTAAAATCACAACCTGCTTTTGAACATCAAGATGGGATTCCGGTTCATCGAGAATGAGCACTTCCGGGTCTGATACCAGCGTACGTGCAATCAATGCTAGTTGCAGCTCACCACCACTGACTGTATTGCAGGACTTCCCAGCAAGATGGCCAATCCCTACAGTTTCCAGGGCTAGGTGAGCGGCTTCACGGTCCTTCACGGAAGGCTGGGCAAGCGCACTGATGTATGGGGCTCTTCCCATAATGACCAATTCTTCGAGTGTAAAACCAAATACCATTTTATGCGCCTGCGGAACATAGCCAATCCGTTTCCAGACTGTTTTGCGTGAAAGCGAAGGAAGCGGCTTTCCATCAATGAGCGTTTGACCTTTTTTCCAGTCCAGAAGACCTGTGATGCATTTTAACATTGTTGTCTTTCCTGCACCGTTTGGTCCTAGTATCGCCATTATCTCTCCGTCATTCAGCGAAAAGTTAATGTCTGTTTGGTAAAGGTAAGGAACTTCTTCTTTTTTCCGAGCATAAAAGTAATTTCCTCCCTGCACCTCAATTCTCATGACCAGCCACCTCCTGTTTTTCTAAGCAATATTGCGAAAAATGGTGCACCTATAATTGCCGTCAAGATTGAGAGTGGAATTTCTGTAGCTGTTACCGAGCGAGCCAGATTATCAATCAACAATAAATAGGCTCCACCGATTGAAAGAGATACTGGTAAGACTAGTTGATTGTTATTACCAACTAGCATTCTTGCAACGTGAGGAATAATTAACCCAACCCAACCAATGATACCCCCTATCGCAACTGAAGCAGCAGTAATAAGTGTTGCGCCAAAAATAACTGTCCACTTCAAACGTGTTACTGGAATACCAAGTGATTTAGCTTCATCCTCAGGCAACGTCAATAAATTTATTCTCCAACGAAGAGAATATAGAATCAGAATGCCCACAAGGATAATCGGTCCCCCAATATACAAGTCCTTATATGTTGCCGTACCAAGACTTCCCATCAGCCAGTAAGTAATCGCTGGCAGTTTTGCTTCCGGGTCAGCGACGAATTTAATTAAGGAAATCAACGCCTGGAATAATGCCGATGTAACGACACCAGCCAGAACAAGCATGAAAACAGGTGAATCTTTTTTTCCGCTAATCATGAAGGTAAAGACGATTGCCGCTAGGCCGAAACCAAGTGCCATCACTTGTGTAGCGAAGCCATGACCTAGTAATAGAATCCCAAGGGAAGCGCCAAACCCGGCACCAGCCGAAACCCCAAGGATATCCGGACTAACCAACGGGTTGCCAAACATACCTTGGAATGAGGCACCTGCGATTGAAAGACCAGCACCTATTAACAAGGCAAGCAAAATACGCGGCAGGCGTATTTGCAGGACCACCGTTTCTTCCATCTGCGTCCAAGTATGGTCAATTGGAAGAAAAGTTGATAGTAATATCTTGATTTGAGTCCCTAAATCCATTCCGTAACGTCCAATGCTTAGAGACAAAATAACCATAGCGATTGGTAAAATCCAGAACAGGAGCGTTTTCCATTTTTTCATATTCATTCCCTACTTTACTGTTTTGCAGCATCAGAAGAAGGGTGCAGAATATTCTCTACTTGTTCTTCCTTTACATCGTAATCATAGAATTCTGAATAATAGTCTGTGATTTCTTTCTCCATATCATAGTCAAATAGTTCAGGATGATTTTTCTGTGCCATCCACTCCAACATAAGCGGCGCATCTCCACTTGGCGGGAACCATCTGTAAATACCCAGAGGAATTTTATAAACATTTCCTGCTTGCACAGCCTTTACCTGACTCCAGTCTTGACCTTCAAATACATTGTTTGTTAGGTCTTCAGGTTGTGTAGTTGAAAAGTTTGTAATGTAAATAATATCGGGATTCCACTTATAAATTTGCTCCATATTCACTTCTTTTGTTCCGGTAACTTCTTCTGCCGTAACGTCGTATGCTCCTGTTGCGTTTAGCCATTGATTACTAAAGAAGTTTTTACCGCCAACCATAATGCTTTTATCGCTGTGTTGGTAAAGTATTAATGCTCTTGGCTTATCTTTCTCTTTGATACCATCCAATTTTTCATCCAACTCAGCTTGGACCTTTTTGCCTTTTTCCAAGAACATGTCCGTTCTCTCAGTTGTTCCAGTAATGTCACTCGTCACTTTCAACCAACTGTTAAAGGTCGCTAATGGTTCAGCTGCCGCTACATCAATAGCACTTAAGGCCACCACAGAAACGCCTGCATCCTCTAATTTATCAATAGATTTTTGATTCTGTGAGTTTTCAAAATAAAGCTGCGGATTGATTTTCATTAATTCTTCTACGTTCACTTCACCATTTTTAATAAACGACGTATCCGCTTTTAAAATATCCGGCGACATGTCAGCAAGGATGGAATTCTCCGCCGCATTATAAGCATTCGGATGTAATCCAACAACCTCCTTTGTTGAGTTTGTAGCCACATACCATGTAGAAAAGTATGGAAGAATACCACCAACAGCTATGCGCTCCACTTTACCTGGTACAGTTACGTCACGGCCAAGCTGATCTTGAATGACTTTCTCTTCAGCCGTCGTTTGTTTTTCAGCTGTATCTCCTTTTGTTTCTTCCGCTGTATTGCCGCAGCCTGTAATCAAGGCTGCCACCACAGTTGTTGCCGCTAACATTGTCCATTTTTTCTTCATGATGTTCTCTCCCGTACTTATTTTTTAAGCCATTTCGCCATCCCATGTAAAAATGGTTTGGATTGATCTATGAATCCTAATCCGATATGAAAGATTGGATCTAGTGTAGTAATAACTAATTCTCCGTTATATGACACGTCATCTATATAAATAATTGAGCGGCCGTCCGGTGTATCCACTAGTGATTTTGCACCTTCCGGAACTTTGAACGTTCCATGATAATGCCATTTCATATCTGAAAGACATACATACTGATACAACGGATGATCTATATTATTAGCTGTTAACGGCAGGTCTCCGTGCTCTTTTACCCACCAACTAAAATTCACTTCTGAATTCTCCCAATATACTCCCGGAAGCCAATTGTCCAGTACTTCGCCGAAAACGACTAATCGCTTTCCTTCCTGAAGGAATTTAATGAAATACGATTGGTAACGTTTTAAAAGTAGTAGCGACATCCGATCATTAACAATTAGCGTGTCGTATTGACTTAAATCATAGGTATGTAGTTGCCGAATTTGGAGCACATCGTCATACATATAAGCGAATTCTTCCATTTGAAAGAAGCGATGATGAAAGCTGTAACCGTTATCTAAAATTGCTACTTTCATTTCTGTTCCTCCTTGTTTGCTTCATATTCTTGACGAATCCAATTTAGCATCTGAGTGCTTAAAACGCGTGAACTATTTTCTTCAATACCGAAACGGTAAAGGTCTGTACCAGCTCCAGCAACAATCGTGCCACCCGTCGTTTTCCGATCGATATAAATGATCGCTTTCCCATCTTGATCCTCAACAATGACTTCCGAATGTTCAGGAGCCTCTAAGTATCCTCTTGAGAAAAAGCCCCGAACTCCTTTTTTATGATTCAAATCATAAGGATCAATTCCATAGAATATTGGATGCACGGGCTCGGTAAGACGGATTTCACGGTCTCGCAAGGAAATAGGAGATCGCTTCCAATTCCCACAACCAGGTAGCCAAGGAAGGAAATTTTCAGCTTGTGAAAAAATGACGCCACCATCATTTAAATAGTCTTCAAGGATGTGTTTATGATCAAGTAAGAAGGCCTCTTCTACAAAATTCGTGATCAGGATTCCCGCATATGCAGATAAATCAGCGTATGGAATATCATATAATTGCAGAAATACTAACCCTCTTCTGTAGTCAATCTCCTGAAGCCTTGTAAATTGAATATCCATACTTATATATGCAATAGGTTTCATAACTCACTCACTTTTCTTATATTAATATAATATATTCATTTGGTAATAATTGAAAAATCGACACTCTTCTAATGTCTATTACTAATTTTATTTTATTGAAATAGAGTATTTACTATGGCTTCAGTATAGTTGATAATGATTATCAATGTCAATGAATATATTATGAATCTTCAGGAAACATAGCCTCTCCTTGCTTTAATAAATGGCTTGCTTCCCCTACTGAACTCAAGCAAGGTTCTTATATTAGACACCATCATTACCCAACTTTCTCCGACTATTAACACTGAACATCATCACTTGTTAAGCTATTATGATGAATATTTTCATAAGTATAAGCTATTAACTTGAAAAGTTTGCCTATAAGAAATATAATGAATAGGTCGTTGAACTTTTTATATGTCCCAGTAGCTCAGTAGGATAGAGCGACAGCCTCCTAAGCTGTAGGTCGTAGGTTCGATTCCTATCTGGGACGCTAATACAGACAGAAAATAACCCCTTATATATTAAGGGGTTTTCTGTTTTATATGACTTTCTCACTTTTAATACAACAGTAGATTTGCTGAAAATGAAGGATTTCAATAAAAGTATTATTTGAAAGCGCCCAGTCATGGGTGCTTTATTTTTAATGGAATTTCTCTTCCTTTGTCGAATTTCTAATTTTATCGACTTAAAGGGAGAACTAAATGACAAATACTAATTACTCACCCACACCGCTTCTTTGTCTTCATTGTGGAAACGCAACCATTAAGCAATTAGAGGTATTTTGGTTCTGGAAAATATTTTATATTAACACCTAAAAAGCACCCCTATAATCGTGCTTTTATTTCATTTATGATTTGGAAACGCATAGCGTTCTGTCTATTCCGAAAAGGTTATGAATGAAAAGTTTAATCGTTATGTCTCCTATTTCATGAGTAATGAATGGCAGCATGAACCATGGCAGCCGGAAGGTAAAAAGATTTTCCCTAAGATTATACTGATTGCTGACAACCGGTATAATTTACCGATCCATTCAGGCGTCCAATTCTTTCAATTCCAGGACATAAAACAATTCCTTACCCTCACTTCAAAAACGGAGGGAATCAGGGTAAATATCGGATAAAAAAGAGGAGCCGACGAAATGGCTGACTCCTTCTACAAATTAATACGATAGATGCTTATTTATCTTTTAAAAAATGTGGTTTATTCAATGTCCAAGGGGTTCGGGTTTCGTGAACTCCTTACTTAATGTTCCCTTCGTTCCGGTACCGTTGACAGACGCCATACGGGTCTTCTCGCCTTTATAAAGTTGCCCCTAGTTAACTTATAAAAGCCTATATATCAATGGTTAACCAGTTAAACAAAATTCCTAGAATGAAAATAAATAAAGACTATGGAAATTTTCCATAGTCGAGGAAGATCGAAATAAAAACGCATTTCTAATTATCGAAGTATATAGACAAAAAAGAATAGCTCCACATTTCAGAATAATTTCGTCGAATGTTACAATTAGATTGAGTTATAAAAAGGAGTGATAATTAGTGTTCTTTAAATCCAGTAAAAACCCAGACAAAAACAGTGTTAATATCGCCTTTTATTGCACGTTTATATATTGGTCCGTGTCTCTGTTAATAAATAGCTTTCTACAAATATTACATAAGGACATACCAATAAATTCACTGTTTTTTTTGCTAACTGGATTAGTTGTTTTCTTTGTTAGTGAAGCAGTAGCTAAATATATAAAAAAGAAGAACCATTAAATAATAATGGTTCTTCTTTTTTATCATTGAGATGTACATGAATATTGATGAGCAGTCCCTATTGAGATTTTTTTAATAATTACACCTTTACCTTTTCTATTACAAACATTTAAAGCGCTCATCCCCACTATTGGAATAGCTACCAACATAGCTGTTAACACTGTTGGATTTTTAGCCCAAATCTTCGCAATAGCAGCAGATAAAGTCCAAAACCCCGTGTTTGCTCCTACTGCTGCATTTAAATCTTTTACTTTAGCATTACTAATCTTATATTCTTTAACACTACCAAGGGCAAAAGGAGTAATTTGTTCTGAATTGTTCTGTACACTGCTATTATTTAACTTATTAAGATACGCACCCAAAACTACAAGTGTATCATCGCTTGTTAAAGGTTTTGAACTATTATTAGAATAATCTAAAATGAAATTATAAAGTTCTCTTGCATCACTGCTTAATAAATCAATTTCCTCTTGAGTATTGGAAGGCAAATTTTCCATATCCAATTTTTCATCTAATTCCTCAATCGCCCCTACAATAATTCCAGTATTTTGTACTTCTTGCTCTGTAACAGTCGTTACCTCTTCGTTTTCTGTTGTGATTTCACTAGCAAATGTTGATGGAACAATAGAAAATACCAATGTTCCTATTAACATTATACTTAATACACGTTTCTTCAAAATAAAATCCCCCTTTTTGGTACTTCTTTACTATTATTACATAATTAAACTAAAAAAGGTAATTTAATACGGTATTTCATACCTATCTCTATAAAAGGGGCCATTATATGGGTAATTAGCTTTTCACTATAAAGATCTTTTGCTTCTTTTATTAAGGGAGATTAACTTTCTTTTGTCTTAAAGGTCATTAATTTACTCCATTAAAAAAGTATAACAATAAGAAAAATAAGAAAGGTACATAATAATAAGATTGTCTTGTTCTTTTATTTTTTGTTTCTTTTCAATAATTTGATATAAACAAAACACAATCACTGCATTTATAAGAAAACCTTGTAATAATATCATATTGTTTTCTATCCTTTCTTTTAAGAGATTATAAGCTTCTTTCATATCTGCTTTAGTTGAATTACTTTCACTATATATTTGTTAAGCTGCAATACCTGTAGTACCAGCAGCACCTATTAAACCAACAATTATCCACCAATAAAGCGCACCAATACCCGCAGCTACTAAAGTAACAGACGCACTAAGAATAGTAGCTCTCGCACTTGATACATATTTAGATAATTGTTTAAAATCAACTACTTTTGTTCCGTAACTAACATTCTTTTTTGTTCTTGGTGTTCCTTTGCCACCATCTAAAAATGAATTAGTTGTCTCTTTATAAGCTTTTAACGTGTATTTTTTAGAAGATGTTTCTTTGTAAGATGTTAGAGTGCTTATTCCACCACTAGCTAGTCTAGTTAAACTTCCAGGTGATTCACTAATTATTGGATATTTGTTACATGGAATATATAATCATACCTTTTTTTGAAATAAATGTTTTAACCTGTCCCATCCGGGTATACAAATACTGTAAGACATTCTCACCAAAGGAGATGATGTGCACGATGAGTACAATCAGAAGCCAATGGAACAAAGAGAATGACGCAGCGGTGTTTAGTCCCGGTGATCAACGTTAGAGTTAATTGAAAAGTTAGATGATAATCAAGAAGGGAATTACTAGTCTTCTCACCCAAAGGAGGATACTAATTATGAGTATTTACAGCCTATGGAATCCAGAGAATGATGAAGCAATTTTCAGTCCGGGTGATCAGAAGCCATTCAGTACGCTTATACCATTAGATTCGGATATACACACAACTGACAAAACACTTGAATATGATATACACGGCACCGTACTGAATGAGATTTAATTGAAGTAGCGACATATAGAAAAGGATGGAGCATTCGCCCCATCCTTTTCTGCTGTTAATTGTTCATTCAAATAAATTTTGCGACTTCATTCAGCGGCAATCTTGTTGTCTGGAAAGAAGGTCCTGCCGACTTTCCTATCGCTATTAAGACAATAGGAACATAACGTTCAGGCACATCGAACTTTTCAATGAATTGCTGCTTGTTAAATCCACCCATCGTAACGGTGTCATAGCCCTTAGATTTAGCAATCAACATAAGTTGCATCGAAACAAGCCCTGCATCAAAGTTAGCAATGCTTTCTCGAGTTTCCTTAGGAGCATGAGGGTAGGTGTTCATTGTATTGCTAACCATACGTTCACGTGTTGCCTGATCCATAAATCCAGCTTCCACATTCATACCATAAATTTTGTCTACGTTTTTATACATTTCTGTATCCCCTAAAACGGCAATGACAGCAGAGGATGTTTCAACAGATTCTTGATTATTGGCAATCTGGCGTAATTCCTTTTTTATATTCTGATCCTCGATAACGATGAAGCGCCAAGCTTGGAGATTACTTGAAGAAGGTGCTTGGGTAGCTTCATCTAGTATATTTTCAATTTCTTTTTTGGGAATTTTATAAGTTGGATCATATTTTCTGACAGAATGACGTTCTTTTATAATGGTGGATAAGTTTTGATCGGTTGGTAAATTCACGTTGGTGCCCCCTAGGTTAGACTTACTTAATTAATATAAATTATAATTAGCAAGCGAAAACATCAAGAATATTGCCTGCGAAATAATTGTCCAAAACTTTCTGCCAAAAAAAGAAGAAGTCCTTCAACTTTTAGCCTACGGCAAACAGTTGAAGGACTCTTTTCTTTTATTTATCAAATTTTAGTTTAGCTAGAGCATCTGCCAAGGCAGTATTGATCGGCTCTTCTTTATTTTGCTTTTTCATATAATTGGAGACTTCATTTTTTGATACTTTTTGATTTTTGTTTTGCCCTCTTCGTTTATTGTAAGAAGAAAGTTTTTCGTGAAAACCACATTTACAGGTGAATGTCTGTGCTTCTCCTTGACCACGCATTTCCATCTTTTTGTGACACTGTGGACATCTGGCATTTGTTACACGTGAAACGCCTTTTTTGTAGCCACATTCGCGGTCTTGACAGACTAACATTTTCCCCTTTTTACTATTTACTTCAAGCATCAGCTTGCCGCAATCCGGACATTTGGTACCAGAAACATTATCATGCTTGAATTTTTGATCACTATTTTTGATTTCATGAACGATATTTTTGGCATAGGTACGCATATCGCCGATGAAAGCTTGTTTTGGCAGCTTTCCTTTTGCGATGGCTGTTAGCTTTTGTTCCCATTGTGCTGTTAATGCCGGAGAACGTAAGTCTTCAGGAGCCAACTCGAGGAGCTGCTTCCCTTTCGACGTAACATGAAGACCCTTCCCTCTCTTTTCAATCAGGAAACTATTGAACAATTTTTCAATAACGTCAGCCCGGGTCGCAACGGTACCAATCCCGCCTGTTTCACCCAAAGTCCTGATGAGTTCTTTGCTTTCTCCAGCCATGAACCGAGCAGGGTTTTCCATTGCTGAAAGTAAGGAACCTTCATTGAATGGTTCAGGTGGTTTTGTTTCTCCATCTGTTTGTTTCACAGTTGAGATGACTAAATTGTCACCTTTTTGAACGGCAGGAAGCAGTTGCTCAACAAGGCCATCCTTAGCCTCTTCTTCATCGAAGTGATGATCATAGACTTCCTTCCAACCTGATTTCAAGACGACCTTCCCTTTAGCAATGAACGTTTCTTGACCTATCTTAGCGGTGATAGTCGTTTGTTCATATTCAAACGGAGGCATTAATACAGCCAGGAATCTTTTGACAACCAAGTCATATATTTTTGATTCTTTGTCGCTCAGTTTTCCTGGAAGTGGCGTTTGCTCAGTCGGAATGATTGCATGGTGATCTGAAACCTTGCTATCATCCACAAACGATTTATTTGCTTTAATTGGACCACGTAATATTCTTGATGCATACGGGGCATATGGCTTGATGCTGACAGCCTGTAATCTTTCTTTTAGCGTATCAACCAAATCCGTTGATAAGAAGCGTGAATCCGTCCTTGGGTAAGTCAAGACCTTATGGCTTTCATATAAACGCTGCATGATTGATAACGTCTCTTTCGCTGAATAACCAAATTTCTTATTCGCATCTCGTTGAAGTTCTGTTAAATCATATAAAGAAGGAGCAAAGCTTTTCTTATGGGTTTTGTTCACTTCCACCACTTCCGCCTTTTTGTCTTTCACATCAGCAAGAACCTTTTCTGCCTTCGCTTTATCAAATGTGCGGATATCTTTTGATTGAGCATCCTGCCAAATGAGTCGCAACTTGGACTCTGCTGTTGCCGAAACACCATAATACTTCTTAGGCTGGAATTGTTTGATTTCCTCTTCTCTTTTGGCAATCATCGCAAGCGTTGGCGTTTGAACCCGACCGCAGGATAGCTGGGCATTATGCTTGGTTGTGAGCGCCCGTGTTGCATTCATGCCTACGATCCAATCTGCTTCCGCTCTAGCTACCGCAGAGGCGTATAGGTTTTCATACTCTTTTCCCTCTTTGAGCTTTTTAAAGCCATCTTTAATAGCTTTATCCGTTACAGAGGAGATCCAAAGCCGCTTGATGGGCTTCTTCACATTCGCTTTCTCGAGAATCCAGCGTGCAACAAGTTCTCCTTCACGACCTGCATCAGTCGCAATGATGACATCCTTGACATCATTACGGTTCAATTGCGTTTTAACCGATTGAAATTGCTTGCCTGATTGTTTGATCACGACTAATTTTAAGGAAGGAGGCAGCATAGGCAGGTCCTCAAGACGCCACGTTTTATATTTTTCATCATAAGTTTCCGGGTCGGCATGGGTCACCAAATGACCGAGTGCCCAAGTAACGATATACTGATCGCCTTCAAAAAAGCCATTACCCTTTCTTCCGCAATTCAGCACTTTTGCTATATCTCTTCCGACCGATGGTTTCTCGGCCAGTACGACTGTTTTACTCATAATAACATCCTTTCCCTTTTAAACTGCTTCCCTCATTATCTCATATAATTTATGCAGGAGCGATAAAGTACAAAGACATAACACGCAATAAACATGATTCCCAATACTGTTTCATGTTCATTATTAAGAAACAATTATTCCTCAACCACTGTTTGCCTGAAGATTCGTAACCCGTTTTTCGATTGGTCAAGAGTCAGTAGTTATAAGCCAATCTATATAAGTTTTCGAACATGATCCTTTCACTCACTCCGTTTAATAGAGGGCTCATATGTAAATAAGATTAGATAGCAATCTAGTACAGATTTTAGTATGATGAAACGTAGAGATTTTTTCAAATTAATTGGGAGGTTCAATATAAATGAGCTTACTTTCTATAGATAAATTAGCACACAGCTTTGGCGATCGTACCTTATTCAAGGATGTTTCCTTCCGTCTAATGGCTGGCGAGCATGTAGGTCTAGTCGGGGCAAATGGTGTTGGGAAGTCAACAATGATGAATATCATTACAGGACAACTGATTCACGATGAAGGACGGGTTGAGTGGACACCTGGTGTCGAATACGGCTATCTTGATCAACATACGATTCTTTCAAAAGGTAAATCGATTCGCGACGTCTTAAGGGATGCGTACTTACCGTTATTCGAGCAAGAAAAAGCATTGAATGAAGTAACAGAGAAAATGGGGACAGCTACTCCTGAAGAACTTGAAGAACTTTTAGAACAAATGGGTGAAATCCAGGACAAGCTTGAAGCCGGTGGTTTTTACAATCTAGATATTAAAATTGAAGAGGCAGCACGCGGTTTGGGATTAGATGCAATCGGATTGGACCGTGACGTTTCTGCCCTAAGCGGTGGACAACGGACAAAAGTTTTACTTGCCAAATTACTTTTAGAACAGCCTGAAGTACTGCTCCTTGACGAACCGACGAACTACTTGGATGTGGAGCATATCCGCTGGTTGAGCAGCTACTTAAAGGAATATCCTAATGCATTCTTATTAATTTCGCATGATACCGAGTTCATGAACGGAGTCGTCGACGTCATTTTCCATCTTGAATTTTCAAAATTGACTCGTTACACGGCAACTTATGAAAAATTCCTGGAGCTTGCCGAATTGAATAAAAATCAGCACATCAATGCATATGAAAAACAGCGTGAATTCATTAAAAAGCAGGAAGATTTCATTGCTAAAAATAAAGCCCGCTACTCAACGACCGGTCGGGCAAAGAGTCGTCAGAAGCAATTGAACCGCATGGAACGCATCGATCGTCCGGAGACTGCAATGAAACCGACTTTTGACTTCAAAGAATCACGTGCGAGCAGCCGTTATGTATTTGAAGGGGAGGATTTGGAAATTGGCTACGACCGTCCATTGCTTCCAAAGCTATCGATGACCATCGAACGAGGGGAAAAAATTGCCGTAGTCGGCTGTAACGGAGTAGGAAAATCTACGCTGTTAAAAACGATTCTTGGTAAAATTGATCCTCTAAGCGGAAAAAGATCCCTTGGCGATTTCCTTTTCTCTTCTTATTTTGAACAAGAAGTGAAAGCAGGCAACACGACACCGATCGATGAAGTGTGGAATGCATTCCCACATCTCGACCAACCGCAGGTACGAGCCATCCTTGCTCGAGTTGGCTTGAAAAACGAGCACATTACACGTCCAATGAGCCATTTAAGTGGTGGTGAGCAATCGAAGGTCCGCTTGTGTAAGCTCATGCTTACCGAAAGTAACTGGCTGCTTTTTGATGAACCGACGAACCATTTGGATGTTGTCGCGAAAGAAGAACTAAAACGTGCATTAAAAGAGTATAAAGGTACGATTATCCTCGTCTGTCATGAACCTGATTTCTATGAAGATTGGATTACCAAAGTATGGGATGTTGAAGAATGGTCGAACAATAATTAACTTGGTCTAATAGAGGGTGCCCGCTTGAGACGGGGCACCTTCTTTTTATGTCAAAAAAAGACTGAAATGGTTTATACAACCCCCCTTTCAGTCAGCATCACTTTTTATTATTTTATTTGTTCAAGTTTTGTTTCGCCAATTCGGATCCTAGAAACTTCGCTAATTCAAGCATGCCATATTGGCCTGCTGCTTCCTCAGCGTCATTGTTATAATTCGTATTGGTATTGATGTCATACGTGTAGATTTCACCATCGCTATTACGAATGAATTCAATTCCTGCAATCGAAATTTCATTCGCTTGTAAAAACGCTTCATATTTTTCAATAATCGGATCATGAAAATCTTGCACAATTTGAAATTTTGGTTTTTCTACTACCTCTTCACCGATCGGGCAGAACAAGTCACCAATTTGGCAGGCATCTGCCGGACAAAGCTCGAAACCTTCGGATGTGTCAACCTCTACCGCATACATAAAACTGCCACCCACGAATTCACAACGGGTGATGAATAGCTCCGGTGCTTTTATGTATTCCTGAATTAATGTAATCCCATCAACTGGCTCATCGAATTCTGGACCTTCCACATAATGTTTCAATGCATCTACTGAGTGAAATAATTGAACACCGAGTCCCTTACCTGCACGGTTATGTTTCGTGATAAACGAAGCGGCATTTAATTTCTCTGCTGCCTTCATGATATTTTCCTTGCCTACAGCTGCGATCGTTTGCGGAGTCTTAATTCCAGCCTTTGTCAGTGCCGTATATTGATTGACTTTGCTGACCTCAAAACGAAGCGCTCGTGTCCCATTGAAGACTGTACGATTATGCTGTTCAAGCCACGCTAGCACAGATTCTGTCATTTCAGGCGCAAATCGGTGCCCACGAGTATGTGAGCTTGCACTCATACGGCTATAAAAAACACCCTCTGGCGGTTCCTCTGTTAAATCCACCACACCCTGATCAAGATGCCATTCTTCATAGGGAAGTTCTAACTCATTCATTCTTTTGGTTAAATGGGCAGTCCATTCCTCATTTTCATGAATGATATAAATTTTACTCATAAAAGGTTCCTCCTGATTGTTTAAAAATTTATGTTTTTATCTGAGGCATAGAGACATCCTTTTTATATACGCTAACACTTTTGACTGCATCCTTACACTCGTTCCGCTACCAAGGTATATGTTTTCGGAAGACCGATATCGTGGATCTTATGATTTGGTTCTTCCTCAAGCACCTTGATCACAAGCCCTGATTGACCTACTGCCGTTATAAGTTCTCCTATTGTCCATTTACGCTGAACCACTTTTGAAAGGCTCTCTTTTTCTTCATCCGGCATATGCTTGGAAAAAGCGACCTCGTTGTTTTCAATTGCTGGAGCAAAATAGTTGCCTGCCACCTTATGCTTTTTACCATTAGAAGTAATGAGTTTTGTTGAAATCGGGTGGAATTCATGTAAAATGAATCGTCCACCTGGCTTTAAAATCATTTTAATTTTTTCGAATAATGGTTGAAGATCAATTAGGTAGTGAAGCACACCCAGCTCCATTAAAACCAAATCCTGTTTCTCAGATACATGTTCTGATGATAATGACAGCACATCAGAGATGATATACTCAATCGAAACATCGGCCTCTTTTGCCAATTCATTTGCAAAAGTCGCGTTTTCCTGAGAAAAATCAACTACCTTGACATTGGCCCCTATGATGGCCAGGGCAACCGCTTTAACGCCATTTGACCCCATTAAATGAGTGATTTTTTTACCTGTTACATCTCCCATATATTTATAAAATGGATGCAGTCTCCATTTGGGATTTTGTCCGATTTTAGATGCCAGTTCTTTGGGTTTTCCGTAACGATTGACAAGCGCTAAATAATTATTCTGGTTCCATGCCTGTTCATTTTCAGCTGTGAAGCCCTGCTGCTCGGCAGATAAGTAGGCATGAATTTCAGCGCTGTACTTCTTCATTTCCTCGTCGTATAAATAACTGTACAATGACCGGCACCAAATCTCCATTTCTCCAATCTTTATAGACAATCGATAAGGATCTGTTTTAATAGTCATGTTAAACAAGCAGCGAACTGTGACTATAACCCCATCAATGACCAATAGAAAAGAAGAACTCTCAGGATTTTTTTCAGGCTGCGTAGGGGCGAATTCGGAAAAAAGCTCAAAAATCTCATTAAAGACATCCCATTGCACATCAATGGTGATGTTCTTATACTCATCAACCTCCACTCCTTGCACAAACAGAGCAGATTGACCTGTATATTGATAAGGAATGTTAGATTTATCCAACATGTTCCCAATTAACGTAATTGTATGAAAATAACTTGCTTTCATATTAACCTCCCAATCATAAAAGAAAGTAACAATTATTCTTCTATAGCAAATTTCAAACCAGTGCTCGTTATAGCAATCAGCTGTTCATCCTGACGATCAATGCCATATACGAGTAGAGTAACAAGCATATATATTGCTCTGAACCGGGCCAAGCACTCCATCTCCTTATCGATGTCACCATAAATCCCAAAAAATACTTGGCGTGCTTCTTTTGGAAAATAGCTGTATAAAAAGGAAAAATCAATAGCTGGGTTTCCGATATGAACATCTCCCCAATCAATAATTCCAGCGAGAACACCTTTTTTATCGAGTAAAACGTTCCGGATATGAATGTCTCCATGAACGAGTGAGATTGGATGATGAACATTCAATGGTTTGAGTTTTTCAAAAAAATCCTTAACGGCATATGCCTGCTCAGAGTAACCTAGTTTTAATAGAGTTGAGACATTTTCCATTAGCATTTTCTGGCGAAAGGATATATCGAGCCTCATCATTCCATCAGGCCTTACGCCTAATCGCTTCGCTTTTTCAACAGGAAAACTATGAAGTTCTTTTAAAAAATGGGCAAATCTTTTTGCCGATATAATCTTATTTTCAACTGATTCTTCCACAGGCAAGTATCCCTTTACCATTTTATAACCTGTAAAGGGATATGGATAAATGGTACTTGGTTTTCCAAAAAAAATCGGCTCAGGGATAGCAAGCGGAAAGTTACCTGCTATCGAGGGCAGAAGTTGATTTTCCACTTGGATTAACGTAACTGCAATAGGGCGTCGAGGGAAACGGAATACATATTGCTCATTAATTTGAATGACTGTGTTATCAAACCCCTCCCCAAGTTGGTTTATCTCTTTCAACTCAATCTCTGGAAACTGCAGCCTGATTAATTTCTCTGCTAGCTCTAAGGAAACTGGATATTCTGCCAACCAAGGCTTTTCCACTTCCATCGCCTCCTTTTACCTGTTTCTTCCTCTATTTGAAAAGCTCCCAGATCCGCCTCTCCTATTACTTGGCCCTTGGGTATTTCCCCCTTTTGCTCCCCGGCTGTCTCCTTGGCGGTCTCCACGGGTATTATCACGYTTCGGTCCACGGCTRTCTTCTGGGCGTCCTCCCCTTGAATTCTCACGTTTCGGTCCACGGCTATCTTCTGGGCGTCCTCCCCTTGAATTCTCACGTTTCGGCCCGCTACTGTTTTCCGTACGACCTCCACGTGGATTCTCACGTTTCGGTCCACGACTATTTTCCGTACGGCCTCCGCGTGGTTTCTCTAGCTCTAATTCACGGTTGTCTGCTTGATTAGCAGAACGGTGACTTCCTCGATTAGGCCCTCTTGTATCTATTCGCTCTCTGTGGCGGCGACCTCCTCCTGTACGTGGGCGACGAGTTCCCTCTTCTGAAGATTCTTCATAACGCTTCTTTTTATGACCCGCCTCATCAGGTTGGAACATTTTGACGCCTTCAATTGTTCTTCGTTCAATTTTCATTGAAATTCCTTTTTCTATATCACTTAACAGCTGCAAATCTTTAGTAGCAATAAAGGTTACGGCTAGACCATTCTCACCCGCTCGTCCTGTTCGACCAATTCGGTGGATGTAAATTTCCGCATCCTCTGGGACATCATAGTTAAATACATGGGTCACTCCTTCTACATCCAGCCCTCGTGCCGCAACGTCCGTTGCCACTAAATATTGGAGCTTTGCATCTCTGAAGTTTTTCATAACACGTTCTCGTTTGGCCTGTGAAAGGTCCCCATGAAGTTCCTCAGAATTAAAACCAGCGGACTTTAAAGCATCATTCAAGACTGAAACACGGCGTTTTGTGCGGCAAAAAATAATGGCCAGGTAAGGCTGTTCTTCTTTTATTATGGTAATTAATGAAGACTGTTTGGCACGATCTGTCGTCTCGATAACAAGTTGGCGGATTTGCTCGACTGTAACTTGATCAGCCTTTACTGCCGCAGTTAATGGTTTATTCATGTAGCGTTTAGCTAGCTGATGAACTTGTTCAGGCATTGTGGCAGAAAAGAGCAATGTCTGCCGTTCTTCTGGAAGTTGCCCCATAATCTCTTCTACTTCCGGTAAAAAGCCAATATGAAGCATTTGGTCAGCTTCATCCAAAACGAGTGTCTGTGTTTGCGATAAATCAATGGTGCCTCTTCGTAAATGATCTAAAAGCCGCCCTGGCGTGGCAACCACGACAGAAATATTTCGTGTCAACTTTTTCATTTGCTGTTCGACATCCTGTCCACCATACACAGCAAGCACCTGCAGCTCCTCAATTTCATTAGCAAACTTTTTCAGTTCCGCTGTGATTTGCAAAGCTAATTCCCTAGTTGGTGTAACAATTAATGATTGGATGTGGGATGCTGTCGGATCGACTTTTTCTAAAATCGGCAACAAAAACGCCAAGGTCTTCCCAGTCCCTGTCTGTGCCTTCGCGATGACGTCCCTTCCCGCAAGAATATCTGGTATGGATTTCTCCTGGATAGGTGTCGGGTTAGAAATTCCTATTTGTTTTAATATCGCGTTAATCGCCGGGCTAACGCCCAAGTCGATGAAATTTGTCATATATAAACCTACTCTCTAAATTTGTCATTCCCTTGTTTTTCCCATTTAAAAACTCGTAAATCGTCTTAAGGAACGTTGCGGAGTTACACTCTAAGTGAAACTTCCTTAATCTAAGCTATTTGTTAGTATATCATTATCTAATTTCGAGAAAACCTGTCACTGTAAATTTTTCATGCTATTGTACTTTAGTTGTTTTTCTAATATAATTTATAAGATTTTATTATCAAATAAATTATACTACCGAGCTACTTACTTGAAAAAGGGGTAAGCACCTCCTCCTTGTAATGATTAGTACAAGGATTTTTTGTATATAAAAAAGGAGTAACCGCATGTTTAAATTAAAAGAACGGGATTCAAATATTAAGACAGAAGTACTTGCGGGACTTACAACCTTTTTAACATTAGCTTATATCATAGTTGTAAACCCAATGATTCTTTCTGATGCTGGGGTCCCCTTTGACCAGGCCTTCACAGCAACCATCATCGCAATCATAGTAGGAACTCTTTGCATGGCTCTTTTAGCCAATTATCCAATTGTCATAGCACCTGCGATGGGATTGAATGCCTATTTTGCGTACTCAGTGCTAGGCACTCATAATATCTCATATACAGTTGCCTTTTCGGCAGTCTTTGTTACAGGGATTATCTTTATCTTTTTATCACTTACCTCTTTCCGTTCAAAATTGATTGAAGCCATCCCCAATAATTTGAAGCACGCAATCAGTGCTGGAATTGGACTTTTCATCACCTTTATTGGACTTCGTTTGTCAGGCGTTGTTACAAGTCATGAATCCAATCTAGTTACCCTTGGAAGTTTTAGAGACCCTAGTGTGGCACTTACGTTAATTGGTTTGGTTATAACGATTGTGTTACTTGTACGTAATGTGCAGGGAGCAATATTCATTGGAATGATCGTCACAGCCATTATCGCCTTCTTTACTGGACAGTTAAAAATTGATGGCTTTGTTTCGACACCATCATTACCTGAGGGAATAATCGTCGCTAACCCAATCACATCTATTGCAGATGTCATTAACTACGGGCTATATGGAGTTGTCTTCTCAATCTTACTTGTCATGCTATTTGATACAACCGGAGCGTTACTTGGAATTGTACGTCAAGCTGGATTGTTGAAAAATGGGAAGCTTGAGAAATCTGGGAGTGCCTTCTTTGCAGACTCCATTGGTACAACTGTTGGTGCCATGTTCGGTACAAGCCCTACCGCTGCCTCAGTTGAGTCTTCTGCTGGCGTAGGTGCAGGCGGTAAAACRGGATTAACAGCTCTTGTGGTGGCTATTCTTTTCTTAATAACCGCCTTCTTTAGCCCCCTTATCGGAGCTGTCTCAAATGTAGCGGCAATCACGGCACCAAGCCTGATTATTGTAGGAAGTATGATGATTAAAAGCATTAACGAAATTGACTGGACGCATTTTGATGAATCTTTCCCAGCTTTTTTGGTCATTGTCGCAATGCCGTTAACATCAAGTATCGCCAATGGGATAGCACTTGGATTCATCGCTTATCCTATTTTAAAATTGGCTAAAGGAAAGTCCCGAGAAGTGCACCCGTTAGTGTACATATTTGCAATTCTTTTCCTCTATCAATTAATTTTCCTAGCTTAATTCATTCAAGAGGGGCCCTGAGGTCCTTCTTTTTTTGAAATTCCCCGTTAATAAAAAAGAAGGATATCCAACATGTTGTCAGATACCCTTCTACATACTTATTGATTCATTTGATCAAGAAAATCACCAAGAAGATCATCAAGGTTTTCCTCTTCAGGTTCTGGTTCCTCCACTTGTTGTGTGGTTTCATCCAAACTCCAATCAAAGTCATCCAAATCTTTCTTAGATATTTCCTTCTGCACCACTTCAGTATCCTGTTCTTCGGGCTCATCCTGCAAATAAATCTCCTCATTAATTACATTACTGTTCAATGAGGCTAGCAAGGCAGTCGCGCGTAAAGGATCGGATAAAAGATGGTACATAATCGTTCCAAGCATAGCTTCTGAGTGGGAATGCTTGAGCCAGTCACGCTGAGATTTGCTAAGCTTGTTCGGCATGGGTAGAGCAATCATTTCCCGTTCCTGATGGGTGGATTGTCCGATTCCATCGAGAACATACTCGGCAATTTTACTGGAAAAATTCCTTCTTTCTGTTTCCTTCAATTTCTGCAGCTGTCTTAACGTATAATCTGATACATCTGAAGGGATACGAAAAGTGATGGCTTGTCCTCTTTTGATTTCAGAAGAAGCTGTTTTTTTCATTCTCTCACCTATTTAACAGCACCTGATCTTTGTTCTTTCTTCTTTTGCTGGGAATGCTGTTGTTCCTTTGAATTCCTGCGATTAAAATCCGAAATCAATTTATAATAGGCGTTGGCCATCATCCAAACGCTTTGCCGTTCATCTTCAAAAAAGTCTATATTATAGCCATCAAAATTTTGATTGAGCGTTTTCAGGTAATCTTTCAAGACAATCGAACCTCCGCCAACAAAATAGCAGATTTCCGTTTGCGAGTTTTTCTGCCATACATTACGTAGGTGACGGTATTGCTTTTTCGCAAGTTCCCCTAAAATTCGGTCGACGATATCATGGACGCTTGTCCGGCTTCCGCGAACCATAATATGGTTACGATCGTTTTTCTTCGTGATGATTTCAACGACATCGCGTCTGCTGTCTAGCTCGACACCGTGTTTTTTCCTGATTTCTTCACGAATAGATTCAAGAGCCTCAGCTACTCCAAGATTGAATCCTTGCGCCTTATCATCGTCAACTTTACGGTTTTTAATGACCGCGATATCTGTTGATAGTCCGCCAATATCTTGAATGAGAATTCTTCTATCTATTAATTCACGGTTAATGATATTCAAGTCATTGTCCATGACTAAATTGATGTATGCGGCGAAGCCCTCTGGATAGACCTTCACTTCATCAAATTTGATATTAATCTTAATACCTTGGTATTTGGGTGTAATTAAAAATTCTACTTGGTGAACAGAACCTAGTAACTTCGAACGGTATCCAACATCTTTCCCTTCCTTAACTTCCCGAAGAGGTAGACCTGTGCCCAGCGTATAATTCGCTTCGACAACGTTATTTACTTTTTTGAACTTATCATTGTTCCCTTGCTTGGCAGCATCCAATGCAAGAGCCGCAAAAAGCATTACTAATGTTTGGTCTTCCTCTGATTTACTGCTCCCCAAATCTAGTTCTGTTGGGTTATCACTTTTTGTCGCTAAATTTCCGACACGATAAATGGCATTATTGTCTTGCAAGGCTGGTGAATGGACTCTAATATGTATCCCTTCCAATGGGTTTTTTTCATCGAGTTCTTCGATTCCTATGACCGGCCTATCTTCAATGTCTTTTGCAATGACATTTGGTATATATAATTCAGACTCTAGCTTTCCAAAAATAGCTTTAATTGCATCATTTCCTACGTCTATTGCTGCGATTCTAGAACTCATCTAAAAACATCCCCTTTTTCATAAAAAAATTTAGGTGGAGCACTCTATTAAGCATAGAAAAGGTTTCTATATTAGTCAATGCTTCATAAGTTGTAGCTTTATTTGTCGAATTGTATTCATTTGCGTACACATTAGGAACAAATATGTACACACGTTATATATAGCCATGTGTACTCATTTGTAAACATATTTACTTTTTTGTGTACAAACCACCTATTTTTGTTTACATGTATACAATATTGCAGACAAACAAAAAAAACTAATTTTTAATACTCTTCTTCATAAAAAAGAAAGCGTAAAAAAGGAGTATTTGGGCATGGTAAAAAATAAGCAAACCACTAATGAAACGTATGGAGATATTCAAATCACCGCAAAAAATACAGAACTTCCTCAATATCCGTAGCCATATTGGCGCAGTACTTTATCCTTTCCTTCGTTTTCTAAGCTAGAAACAGATATAACAACTGATGTCTTAATTGTTGGTGGAGGAATTTCTGGTATCACCTTGCTTGTCTATTAGCCAAGCAAGGTGTGAAAGCCACACTCATTGAGGCAGGCGAAATACTTAATGGAACAACTGGCCAGACAACCGCAAAAATCACGGTCCAGCACGGCTTGATCTACGACCAGTTGATTACTGATCACGGTGAGGAAAAGGCCAGACTTATACTATAAAACCAATGCTGAAGGAATGGAGCTTATCAAAGGATTGATAGAAGAACATTCTATTGAATGTACAAGATGCTTATGTATACGCAAATACTAATGTTTGGCCTTCCTCTGATTTACTGCTCCCCAAATCTAGTTCTGTTGGGTTATCACTTTTTTTCGTTAAATTTCCGACACGATAAATGGCATTATTGTCTTGCAAGGCTGGTGAATGGACTCTAGTATGTATCCCTTCCCAAGTTTTTTTTACATCGAGTTCTTCGATTCCTATGACCGGCCGATCTTCATGTCTTTTGCAATGACATTTGGTATATATAGTTTTAGACTCTAGCTTTCCAAAAATAGCTTTAATTGCATCATTTCCTACGTCTACTGCTGCGATTCTAGAACTCATCTAAAAACATCTTCTTTTTCATAAAAAAACCAGGTGGAGCACTCTCAATAGAAAAGATTTCTATATTAGTCAACCCTTCATAAGTAGTGGCTTTATTTTATTTGTTGAATTGTATTCATTTTTGTATACATTAGGAACAAATATGTACACACCCATATATATAGCCATGTGTACTCATTTGTAAACATGTTTACTTTTTTGTGTACAAACCATCTACTTTTGTTTACATGTATACAATATTGTAAACAGACAAAAAACTAACTTTTAATAGTCTTCTTCTTTCAAAAGTTAGCGTAAAAAAAGAGAATTTGGGCATGGTAATAAATGGACAAACCACTAATGAAACGTATGGAGGTATTCAAATGACCGAAAAAAATACAGAACTTCCTCAATATCCGGAGCCATATTGGCGCAGTACTTTATCCTTTCCTTCGTTTTCTAAGCTAGAAACAGATATAACAACTGATGTCTTAATTGTTGGTGGAGGAATTACGGGTATCACTTCAGCTTATCTATTAGCCAAGCAAGGTGTGAAAGTCACACTCATTGAGGCAAGCGAGATACTTAATGGAACAACTGGCCATACAACCGCAAAAATCACGGCCCAGCACGGCTTGATTTACGACCAGTTGATTACTGATCACGGTGAGGAGAAGGCCAGACTTTACTATGAAGCCAACACTGAAGGAATGGAGCTTATCAAAGGATTGATAGAAGAACATTCTATTGAATGCAATTTGAATGTTCAAGATGCTTATGTATACGCAAATACCGATGAATATAAAAGTAAAATCCAAGAGGAACTAAAGGCCTATCAAAAACTTGGCATTCGAGGGGATTATGCAGAAAAGATCCCTTTCTCTATTCCATGTAAAGCTGCTGTGATTATGAAGGACCAAGCACAGTTTCATCCATTAAAATATTTAACAGCCCTCATCCCCCCTATTCTGGAAGCTGGAGGGAACATCTATGAACGTACAACGGCTATGAAAATTGAAAACGGCAAGCCACCAACCGTTATAACTGAAACGGGGCATACAATCAAAAGCAACCATATAATTGTTGCCTCTCACTTCCCTTTTAATGATGAAATGGGATTATACTTTGCTCGTACTCATATAAAAAGATCCTATGTTCTTGGAATTAAGACCGAACAGGAATACCCCGGTGGTATGTATTACAGCGCTGACAACCCTACCCGTTCCCTTCGTTATACAGAGGACAATGGGGAAAAACTTATACTTGTAGGCGGGGAAGGCCATAAAACCGGTCAGGGTATTTCGACAATTGAACATTATGAAGCCTTACAGGACTTTAGTTTCCAATATTTCAATGTAAAAGATATTCCTTATCGCTGGTCAGCACAAGATATTGTGACACCAGATAATCTGCCATTCGTCGGCCCAGTGACATCTAATCATCCAAACGTTCTCATTGCAACCGGCTTTGCGAAATGGGGTATGACGAATGGATCAATTGCTGCAAAAATCTTAACTGATCATATTTTGCAAAAGGACAACCGATATGCAGATCTATATAATCCAGCCCGTATAAAAGGAATGAAAAATATAGTCGAAGACAACGCTGATGTAGCGAAGCATATGATTAAAAGTAAATTGGCAGTTATTCATAAAACGCCAGAAGACTTAGGTATCGATGAAGGAGCCATCGTCAAGGTAAATGGAGATAAAGCCGGGTGTTATCGTGATCATGAAGGCCAGCTTCATATTGTAGATTCCACATGCACTCATATGGGTTGTGAGGTGGCATGGAACAGCGGCGATCGTACCTGGGACTGTCCATGTCATGCTTCTCGTTACTCTATCACTGGTGAAGTATTAAATGGCCCTGCTGTCGAGCCGCTTAAAAAGATTCAATAGAGCTTTGCGTGATTGTTATCTAAAAGTCGACTAGGTCTGCTGTTTTCCTTATACTGAAGTTACTGCACTATCAAAGGTTGCAAATAACTCTAAAAAGGACTGAATTAAACATGAACGGTCAAAATCGAAAAGATATTACTCCAGGTACCTCTGTGGACATTGTTCTTAAAGCAGATCAACGCAGCGGAAAGCTAACACGTGGAACAGTAAAAGATATTTTAACCAACTCCAGCAGCCACCCGCATGGTATTAAAGTAAGATTGACAGATGGCCAGGTTGGCAGGGTTCAAGTCATTCATAAATAAAACGCACTCGGTTTTAGGCCGAGTGTTTTTTTGTATCTTTTTTTAAGCTAAAACAGATTAAAAAACATTCTGATAGACATCCCTTTTTTCTTTAAATGTACCGAAAGAATTAATAGCAGCCGGGATATTTCATATTTCAATCATGTTTCCCCCTAATACTTCGTACAATAGGGTTGAGATTATCTCTTTAAAAAGGTTGGTGTCAAAATGAATCAAGAATTTATTGTTCCTGACCGGGATTATCAACATAGCAGGAATCATACTTTGAAAGTTTCCGGTTCAGAAACGCTCCAGGCTGCTCCTGACCAAGCCGTAATCACCCTTGGAGTTATATCCGAGGATGTGGACCCTCAGGTAGCTCAGCAGGCCAATTCTCAAGCAATAGCGAAAGTCATTGCATCTCTTAGATCCATTGGCATTCCAGAAGAGCAATTAAAAACAAGTGATTACAGAATTGATCCACAATATGATTATATCGAAGGAAAAGAATTGTTTAAAAACTATAAAGTCCAGCACATTATCCAGGCCAAAACGACTGACATTGAAAAAATAGGCAGCATAATCGACACAGCAGTCAGAAGTGGTGCCAATTCCATTACAAGCATTCGCTTTTCCTTATCCAATCCAGAAGCTTACTATAACCAGGCACTTTCGCTTGCTTTAAAAAATGCATACGAAAAGGCCCTTTCCATGGCTCGAACGTTAGGAATCTCATTGAATCCAGTCCCTAATCAGGTTGAGGAACTCTCAGAAACTTCGCCACCCACCCTTTTCCAAACCAGTTCCTATACAAAAATGGCCTCTACCCCTATTCAGCCTGGAGAATTAAACATCACGGCCTCAGTAAGGGTAGAATATACGTATTAATCATTACTTATTCAATACAAAAACCCCCCTTCGGCAAATTTCCATGCCAAATGGGGGGTTCTTATTAAAAGACTACTGTTTTATTTTCATGAACAAGTACACGGTCTTCCAAATGCCATTTAACAGCACGGGCAAGTACCCTGCGTTCAGCTGAACGGCCGACTTTCTTCATATCTTCTGCAGAATCACGGTGATCGACACGTTCAATATCCTGCTCGATAATTGGACCCTCATCCAAATCGTTTGTTACATAATGCGAAGTTGCCCCAATCAGCTTAACACCTCGATTATAAGCTCTTTCATAAGGTCGGGCCCCGATGAACGCAGGTAAAAACGAATGGTGGATATTGATGATTTTATTCGGATGTGCAGCCACAAAATCAGGCGTCAATATCTGCATATATCTTGCTAGTACAATTAGGTCGACATTAAATTCTTCCAGAAGTTTAAGCTGTTGTGCTTCCACTTCCCTACGTATGTCCTTATTAGCAGGAATATAATAAAAAGGAATGTTCATGGATTCGACAATTTGCCTCGTATCTTCATGATTACTGATGACAAGCGCAATATCAGCCAATAGATCCCCGCTTTGCCACTCCCATAGCAATTCCAGAAGGCAATGTGGCTCCTTAGAAACGAAGATTGCCGTCCTCTTTAAATCACTCACATAGTTAAATGTCCATTGCATCGAAAATTTTGTCGAAATTTCTTGAAAGGAGACTTCCATATCCAAAGCCTTTTCCTTTAAGCCCGGGCAATCGAATTCAATCCTGGTAAAAAAGGTGCCGCCCTCTGGGTTCATGGAATACTGGCTCAATTCAACAATATTAGCTCCATGTTCTTTAAGGAATGCCGTAACCGTCGCAACAATTCCTGGTTGGTCCGGACATTTTATAATTAAACGACCTCTATCTTGATTTTTTACACGAAATTCCTGTAACTGTTCTTGCACAAAGTTGCTCACTATTTTCCCAACTGCCCTTCTTCTATTTTGCTATATTATACTTCAACACATAGGCAAAGTTAAAGTCAGTCTATTCAGAAAAACCCAGCATGAAGCTAACTTGCCTCTTTAGTTGAAGAACATAAGTCGGCCTATTCAGGGTTGACTTTTTATTGATTTGGTTTATTTTTCCTGTAAAATAAGGTTATTCACGATCTCATTAGGGTATAGACCATTCTATTAGTTTTTTTCAAAGGGGGAAATGAAATAATCATGAAATTATCAGTTAAATTCATTCTAGTATTACTGATTATTCTTGGTCTTCTGTCCGGCTGTGCTGAAAAAGATCAGCTAGAGGATGGTAGTAAGCTGATCAATAAGAACCAGTTTGTATTCGCTGCCTCAGGTGAATTCAAGCCATTTAGTTACGTTAATGATGACATGACCGTAACAGGATTTGATATTGAAGTCGGGGAAGCAATCGCGAAAGAACTTGGTCTAGAACCGGTCCCAAAGCGGATTAAATTTAAGGGAATCGTCGAGGGTGTCAAAACCGGTCGGGCAGATGCCGCGGTTGCCAGTCATACAATTAATGAACAACGAAGTAAACATGTTGCTTTTTCCACCCCGTATTACTACTCAGGTCCACAAATTTTCGTCCGATCCGATAGTGATATCAAAACAGTCGAAGATTTAAAGGGAAAGGAAGTTGCCGCTTCTAAAGGCTCCACATACGCAACCACAGCAGAAAAGTATACAACCAATGTAAAAACCTACGACAGTGATATCACCGCTCTTAAAGCATTAAGCGGAGGTCGTCATGATGCCGTTATTACTGACTTTGTAACCGGTAAAGAAGCGACCAAAGAAGGATTCGACATCAAAGGTCGTCAATTGATAGAACGCAGTGAGCAGGCCATAGTTCTACCGAACGATAACCCCCAGCTGCTGATACGCATTAATGAAGCACTTGAAAACCTCCGAGAAGATGGAACACTTGCAGCAATTAGCAAAAAGTACTTTGGGGAAGATATCACTACTAAACCTGAATAAAGATTGATAGAAAGGGAGTTTTTACATTGCCAAGCTTTTCTCATTTTTTTGATACATTATTTAGCTCATCGGATGTGTTTATCCGAGCCATGCTCCTCACATTGGAGCTTACGGTGGTTTCCATATTAGTAGGAATTATCATCGGGTTACTCTTCGCACTTTTAAAAATTTCTAATATAAAAATTCTTGCATGGATTTCAGATACATACGTATTCCTGGTACGAGGAACACCGCTTATCGTACAGATATTTATTCTCTATTTTGGTATCAGCAATCTCTTCCTACTACCAGACTTCTGGGCAGCGTCACTTGCCCTAGCCTTTCATAACGGAGCTTATATCTCTGAAATTTTACGCGGTACAATCCAATCCATTGACAAAGGCCAAATGGAGGCTGGACGTTCCCTTGGCATGAGCAATGCACTCGCATTAAGAAGGATCATCCTACCACAAGCCTTCCGACGCGCATTGCCGCCACTAGGCAACCAATTCATCATCGGACTGAAGGATTCATCACTGGCTGCCTTCATATCCATGAATGAGTTGTTTAACGTAGCCACTACGTTAGGTTCAAATAATTTTGATGAAATGACATATTTATTGATTGTAGCGGTCTACTATTTAATTCTTGTGGCATTCCTGACCATTATCGTCAATACATTTGAAAAGAAACTGTCCATTAGTGATCGATAGGGGGAATTGAAATGGAACAAAAAGAAATGATTCGCATTAGGAATTTAAATAAATCTTATGGAAACCTTCACGTGCTAAAAGATATTGATATGAAGGTATTAGATAGTGACGTTGTCTGTCTGATTGGGCCTAGCGGTTCCGGAAAAAGCACCCTGCTCCGTTGCTTGAACTACTTGGAGAAGAAAGACAGCGGACAAATCCTTATCGAAGGAACTGAAGTAGAGCCGGGTACCCACGATATTAATAAAATTCGTGAGAAAGTTGGAATGGTTTTTCAGCATTTCTATCTCTTCCCGCACATGACCGTACTCGAAAATGTTATTGAAGCACCGACTCACGTCAAAAAAATCCCTAAGGCCCAAGCCATCGAGGAAGCAAAAGTGCTACTTGCCAAAGTTGGGTTATCAGATAAAGCAGATGTCTATCCAAGCAAGCTCTCCGGTGGCCAAAAACAGCGGGTTGCGATCGCTCGAGCTCTCGCCATGAAGCCCGATATCCTCCTCTTTGATGAGCCCACCTCTGCTCTCGATCCTGAACTTGTCGGTGAGGTACTAGCTACGATGAAGGAACTTGCCTTAGAGGGGATGACAATGGTAGTCGTTACCCATGAAATGAGCTTTGCCCGTGAAGTTGGGGATTGGATTGTCTTCATGCATAATGGACGGGTTGTAGAAAGTGGCCCACCAAAAGAATTTTTCTCCAATCCACAAGAAGAGCGAACGAAGGAATTTTTACAAACAACGGTATTTTAACTATAATCCTTTATTAAGCAATGCAGGCTTGATTCCTGTATTGCTTATTTTTTATAAAAGTGATTCGATAAAACCCATCAATAGATTTCGTTTTTTGTTTATTAAATACTAGTTAGATAGTTTCCTCACATAAATGATTAAAGTTTCAGGGATATTTCCGATCTGATTGTGCAAACTAAATACTAGATGAATTGTTTAAGAACGTATTCTAAAACCCTGATTCCGGCTCGAACATGGAAAAATATCTGTATTTATGGTATATATACAGGTAAAATTAAAAGAAGTATATAAATGAAAGAGGTCGAATTCAGTTGGAAAATAACTCTTCGAATTTTATTAAAAATATTATAAAAGATGATCTAGAGTCCGGAAAACATGATCATATTATCACCCGCTTCCCTCCTGAGCCAAACGGATATTTACATATTGGGCACGCCAAATCAATTATTTTGAATTTTGGAGTGGCTGATGAATTTAATGGTAAAACCAACCTTCGATTTGATGATACCAATCCATTGAAAGAAGATATTGAGTATGTCAATTCTATCAAGGAAGATGTGAAATGGCTCGGTTACGATTGGGATAACCTTTTTTTCGCGTCCGATTATTTTGACGAAATGTACAAAAGAGCTGTACTGCTCATCAATAAAGGATTGGCATACGTCGATGACCTGAATGCCGACCAAATCCGCGAATATCGTGGAACGTTAACAGAGCCAGGAAAAGATAGCCCGTACCGCAATAGAACAGTCGAGGAAAACCTTGAATTATTTGAAAAGATGCGTAGCGGCGAATTCGAGAACGGTACAAAAGTACTGCGAGCAAAAATCGATATGAGCTCACCTAACATTAATCTGCGCGATCCCGTTATTTACCGAATCTCCCATACAGAACACCATAATACCGGCGACAAATGGTGCATCTACCCAATGTACGCCTTTGCCCACCCTATTGAAGATGCAATTGAAGGAGTCACACACTCCATTTGTACGCTTGAGTTTGAAGATCAACGCCCGCTTTATGATTGGATTGTTGAAAACTGCGAAATGGAAAGTAAGCCACAGCAATACGAATTTGGCCGTCTAAACCTGACAAATACCGTAATGAGCAAGCGGAAACTGAAGCAACTTGTCGATGAAGCCTTTGTGGACGGCTGGGACGACCCACGTATGCCTACCGTATCAGGATTACGAAGACGCGGTTATACACCCGAAGCTATTCGTGCATTCTGCCTTGAAATAGGCGTTGCGAAAACTAGCGGTGTCGTAGACTCTCAAATGCTCGATCATTTCGTTCGAGAAGATCTAAAACTGAAGGCGCCACGGACCATGGCTATTCTAAAGCCTCTTAAAGTAGTTATCACCAACTATCCAGAAAATGAAGTTGAATGGCTGGATGCTGAGGTCAACCCAGAAGTTCCGGAGATGGGTACGCGACAAATTCCATTCTCACGTGAAATATATATCGAACAGGACGATTTCATGGAAAATCCCCCGAAAAAGTATTTCCGTCTTTTCCCGGGCAATGAAGTCCGTTTAAAACATGCTTATTTCATTAAATGTGAAGAAGTGATAAAAGACGAAGCCGGAAACGTCATTGAACTTCGCTGCACTTACGATATTGAAACAAAAAGCGGATCTGGTTTCACTGGTCGTAAAGTGAAAGGGACACTGCACTGGGTCGAGGCTACACAAGCTGTTTCAGCAGAATTCCGTAACTACCAACCTTTAATTTTGGATAAGGAAAGTGAAGAAGAAGAAGAAAAATCATTCTTGGAGCGGGTAAACCCTGAATCCATAGAAATTTTACAAGGATTTGTTGAGCCCAACATGAAAAATGTTAAGCCTCAGGATAAATTCCAATTCTTCAGACACGGCTATTACAATGTTGATTCAAAACTCACTGCAGCTGATCACTTGGTCTTCAACCAAATTGTTGGATTGAAGAGTTCATTCAAGTTATAAAATCACTAAAAAGAACCAGATCCCTTATTGGGATCTGGTTCTTTTTCACTCTATACTCCCTTGAGTCGTTTTCTTTCATATAGTTTGATTCCTTGCTTGGAAAGTGCCTGCTTAAGAGTACTGTGAGTCGAAACGTGACTAAAATCCAATCCTAGCTGAATGGACGTCTGTGCTACTTCAGGACGAATTCCGGAAATTGTAGATTGAATGCCTAATAAATTAAGGGTACTTATCATTGATAGATTTGATGGGTCACACCCGATAAGTCGATAAATAAGTGAGAAACATTTCTACTAATACATTTGCCTGGAGTAGTAATCAAAATCCCCTTTGCCTAAAAAGGTATCAATTTCCCCGATTAATGGCAATACCGCAATAGCATCAAACAATAGGAATAACTGGAGCACCTAATTCATTAATCAGTTCCTGTTGCGCTAGTAAACGTTCTTTTGTCAAAAGATAATACTGCTCAGTGAACTCATGGTTCAATTGATCAAATGCGCTATTAATAAGCCGACTCCATCCGTAATTATGGAAGAGTGATCAAGGATGTATCGATATAACAATTCATCTTTTATATCCATTTACGTTCCCCTATCTCAACTAATTATTTCATTGAAAAAAGCAACAATAAATCTCCATAACCTTCCCGCTCCATTTCATTTCTAGGAATGAATCGAAGGGCGGCAGAATTGATGCAATAGCGCGTGCCCTTAGGACCAGGACCATCCGGAAAAACGTGACCAAGATGTGAGTCAGCTTCTCTGCTGCGTACCTCCGTCCGGGTCATCCGATGGC
Source organism: Peribacillus sp. P4_C12 (assembly GCF_056402095.1). Lineage (NCBI taxonomy): Bacteria > Bacillati > Bacillota > Bacilli > Caryophanales > Bacillaceae > Peribacillus > Peribacillus sp. P4_C12. The sequence continues at coordinate 6,612 of NZ_JBFUIB010000001.1, read as the reverse complement.
TTAGATCCATTTTTTCATTGACGCTTGCCGACATGATCGGCTTCGTAAAGCTTGGCCACCCACATCCACTATCATACTTATTCCGTGAACTGAAAAGGGGCTCCCCTGAAACGACATCCACATAAACGCCTTCTTCAAAGTGATTCCAATATACATTATCGAAAGGTGGCTCTGTCCCATTTTCTTGGGTGACATGAAACTGACTCTCGGTTAAAGTTTCTCTGAGATGAGCATTATCCTTAGGCCAATTTTCTTTTATAAAAGCATCGCGTCCTGAGCTTTTACGATACAATGCATAACGAAATTGATTTTTCCGATAGAATTCCTGATGGTATTCCTCGGCCTCATAAAATTCCCCTGAGGGTAAAATACCCGTAATAATAGGATTTTTAAACCGTCCGCTCATCATTAAATTTTCCTTTGATTGCTCCGCTTCCATTTTTTGCTGATCATTTAGATAGTAAATTATTGCCCTGTATTGCTTACCTCTATCCGAGAACTGTCCACCATCATCAGTCGGATCAATTTGCTGCCAAAATATCTCTAATAGTTCTTTATAGGAAATGATTGATGGATCAAATACTACTTGAACAGCTTCTACATGATCAGTCGTACCTGAAATCACTTGTTTGTAACTGGGATTGACTACATTACCACCTGTATAACCCGATGTTACTTTAATAATCCCATCCATATCATCAAAGGGAGCAACCATGCACCAAAAACAACCTCCTGCAAAGATAGCCGTTTCACTCTTATTCATTGTCATCCTCCACTCCCTTTTCATGGCTAGTTATGCTGTTTATGTATTATATACCAGCATGCTAATCCCCTTCAATTCCCATCAAGAAATAAGAGTCTCCCAATCCGCCGAATAACATTCAAGGCACTTGGGATATACCCAAGTGCCTTGAATGTTATTCAGTATATTGATGAGCTGTCTAATCCCGTGATTTAAAGGATCACACTGACGATGATTGCTGATAGAATGCTGACAAGAGTCGCACCGTATAGCAACTTCAAGCCGAAACGAGCCACAACATTACCTTGTTTTTCATGTAGGCCTTTAACAGCACCTGCAATGATTCCGATAGATGAAAAATTCGCGAATGAAACCAAGAAAACCGAAACGATTCCTATCGTCCTATCGCTCAAGGCTGCTGATGCGTCCCCTAAGCTCAGCATGGCAACAAATTCATTAGTTACTAGTTTTGTCGCCATGATTCCGCCTGCAGTCACGGTTTCTGAAATCGGTATCCCCATGATAAAAGCAAACGGTGCAAAAATATACCCCAAGATGTCTTGGAAACTGATGCCGATGATCATATCGAATAAGCTGTTAATTCCTGCAATTAGTGCAACGAAACCAATTAACATCGCGGCTACAGTGATAGCAACCTTAAATCCATCCATGATATATTCCCCAAGCATTTCGAAGAACGACTGCTTCTCTGCCCCTTCTTCAACAGGGAGAATATCATCTTCATCCGTTACCGTATAAGGGTTAATAATGGATGCAATGATAAATCCACCAAACATGTTAATAACAATAGCCGTCACAACATACTTTGGTTCAATCATGGTCATATAAGCTCCGACAATCGACATCGATACGGTTGACATGGCTGACGCACAAAGCGTATACATACGTGATGGCGGAATGGAACCGAGTTGCTTCTTCAAGGTTATGAAAACCTCGGATTGGCCGACAATTGCTGATGCTACCGCATTGTAAGATTCCAATTTCCCCATTCCATTCACCTTACTAAGCAGGTAGCCGATCCACTTCATGACGAACGGAAGGATTTTGAAGTGCTGTAAAATCCCGATTAATGCCGAGATGAATACGATAGGAAGAAGGACATTTAAAAAGAACGGCGATGCTCCTTCGTTTACAATCCCACCAAATACAAATGTAATCCCTTCATTTGCCCAACCCAAGAGCTTTGCGAAAGCATCGGCAATCGAATTGATTATCACTAAACCAAACTTCGTATTTAATAATAGATAAGTTAAAATAAGCTGCATGATCACCATGAGGATAATCGGTTTAACTTTGACTTTCTTTCGGTCACTGCTTGCCAACAAGGCTAGTCCAAAAACAATAAGCAACCCTAAAATTGCTATCAGAAATTTCATGTATTCTGCCTCCACTAAGGTGAATTTTAATGATCGTGCATTAATAGTAGGATACCCTCAAAAATTTTATGCAAACGTTTTCTATTTAATCCATATTGCATTACTTGTACGTACATCTTCAAATTTATATATTATACTAATATTTTTTCAAGTGCAATTATTTTCTTTCCTTTTCAAAATGGAAATTTACAGGAATGCTAACTCTCTAAACATAAAGAAAAGGCTCCTCTATATAAGGAACCCTCTCTTTACATGCTTTGAATCCTATCACAAACACTAAAGACGTATAGTTTTTTTGCAGAAATGTTCTTATAAAAACTTCTACTTGCTATAAACATTCAGGCAACAGTGTTCACTCATCATCTATTCATAAAACATGTAGTTTACCCTAATCTATATGTATATATAATAATTTCTTTTAAGCTGCAGATTTTCTGGACATCACCGACGTGACTAATCCAGCTCCTCCTATGACAAGGACGATAATAGATGTGGCCAAACCACCCACCCCTTGATAAAAGTTGATAACTTTACCTGCTAAAGAGTCTCCGCCTTGAAAGCCCCCACCGCTCGGCATCTCACCTGGAGTTCCAGATCCGTTAGGCCACCCCTGAGAAGGTGTCCCCATATTGCCCTGTCCACGATTAGGGGTCGTAGCGGTAGTTGAATCATCGGTCGCTGCCGTATCGCTATCCGTTGAATCTTCTGTTGTCGAGTCATCAGTTGTAGCCGAGTCAGTAGTGTTGGTGTTAGTAGGCTGGCCCATCATCCTTTGTCCGGCCATCTCCTCCTGTGTGTCACCGCCATTCACATACATCATGATGCCGAAAACTGCTTGAACAACTAAAAGGACTGAAGCTACTATCCCAATCAAAAAGTGTAACTTACTAAATTTCACCATATACAATTCTCCTTCGTAACAAAATGTATTATTTCTTATAAGGAGATTATCTAAAAAGACCCTTAATTTTTCCTTAAGTGACTGGGAAAAATAAGAGTCTTTTTTATTTCTATATTTAAATAAAAAGTATTTAAAATCGATTTCTGTTATAGGTCTTTTTAAAACCATTATTTATTTTTTTGGTTTCTAGGAAAAGTTATTTCAAAACGAGTGCTTGTATTCGGTTCACTAGTCACTTTGATAGTCCCTTGGTGGGTGTTGACAATCCATTCAGCAATAGACAGGCCTAATCCTGAACCTTCATTTGCGGAGCGAGACTGCTCAATTTGATAAAATCGATTAAAAATCTTTGGAATTTCTTCCTGGGGGATGCCTTTTCCATTATCCTCTACAGAAAGAATAATCGAAGATGAATTTTTAACGCAGGAAATGGAAATTACACCACCCTCATCCGTGAATTTCATGGCATTATCCACTAATATCACCAGTAACTGGTGTGTTCTTTCTTTATCGCCAAGGAAAACAACCTGATTAGGAGCATAACTAGTAATTGTTTTTTCTTCGAAAGAAGCTATATCCGTATACTGTTCCACAATTTCCAAAAGTAAGTCATCCAGGAAAAAGCTTGCCTTTTTGACCTCCATTTGATTCGAATCCGTCCGAGTCAAGGTTAAAAGACCATTTACCAGCTTATTCAACCTCCTGACTTCTTTAGATATAATCGATATATCAACCGCTTTTTCCTCGATTGTCGCGTTCGGTGATTGAAATAGCAAATCAGCTCGCGATTGAATGACGGCAAGCGGTGTTCGAATTTCATGAGAGGCATCCGAGACAAACTGTTGCTGCTGATCCCAGGATTTCTTGACTGGTATTAGAGCCCTTCCTGCCAGAAGATAGCCTGCGCCAACGGCCACTAAGCTTCCAATTCCTCCACCAACAAACAATATGAGCAACAAGCGATCGAGCATTTCTTTTTCTGTATCTACATTCCTGATGAATTGTACGGTCATCTCTCCATACTCCGTATCGACCTTGGTGGAAAGTGCACGATACGTCGCCCCATTTACTGATATTTCTTCAATCTCATCGAATCTTTTAGGGTAAAATTCCGATTCATTAACCTTTATAAAATTGTCTACACTTAGTCTTGGCTCAATGATAGTATCATCCGGTCCCCAAACGATGACACTCGGGCCCGGACCTAAGAGAAACTCACCTTGCGGACGTCCGCCTGGCATGCCTCCATTACTGAAACCCCTGTAATCCTGTTTAAGTGAATCATTGACATCCCTATATATCTGATTTTCCGTATAGAAATAAATCGTTCTGCTTAATATGGCTATTAAGACAATAAAGACGATAGAATTCAATAATGTTAGTTGAAGCCGTGTTTTTTGGAACATATTAATCCCCTTATGGTTGTTTTAGCATATAACCAATACCCCGAACGGTTTGAATATCTTTATGATAATTGAAGGGTTCCAACTTTTTCCTAAGGTGATGGATGAACACTTCCACAATGGCAATCGTCGTATCTGAATCAAACCCCCAAATGCGGTCGAAAATCTGCTCACGGGTCAATATTTTCCTATTATTTTGAATTAGATACTCCAGTAATTCAAACTGTTTCAAGGTCATTTTAATGACCTTTCCATCAACCAAAATATCCTTTTCTTTTTCCAATAGCTCAATTCCACGGTATTTCACATGCTGCTCAAGCGATATAATGCCACTCCTTCGAAGCAGGGCACGAATCCTGGCCTTAAGTTCCGGTGCCTGAAACGGCTTGACTAAATAATCATCGCCACCCATTTCCAATCCTCTGACACGATCCTCAAGCGCATCTTTTGCCGTCAAAAACAAGACACTTGTATCTATTTTTGCTTCCCTGATTTTCCGTACGATTTCAAATCCATCGATTCCCGGAAGCATTACATCCAAAATGATAATATCGTATATACTTTGCTGGGCCATGAATAGCCCATCTTCCCCATTATCTGCTGTATCGACTTCATATTCATCCGTCAGAATTTGTCGGATCGACTCTAATAATGAAACATTATCTTCTACCACCAAAACCTTCATGCAGGGTACCTCCCAACCGCTTCAATTGTGATATATGTTGATTTTATCCTTTTTCATATGCAAAAGAAAGCGGGCTTTTAATCGCCTGCTTTCTCTCAAATTGTATGTTCATTCGTGACGCAGTGCTTGAATTGGATTTAATTTAGATGCCTTATTGGCAGGAAATACACCAAAGACAACACCGATAAATATGGAGAATAGGAAGGCCATCATTGTCACCGACCACGAATAACTGATTGTTAAGCTTGAAACAATTGAAACCAATTTAGCGATTCCAAGTCCAATTCCTACTCCTAATAACCCACCTAAGCAACTCAAGACAACCGCTTCAATTAAAAACTGAAGTAGAATGGATTTCCGATTCGCCCCAATAGCCTTTCTGATTCCAATTTCTTTCGTCCGCTCTGAAACGGATACCAGCATTATATTCATAATTCCAATTCCACCTACAAGTAATGAAATACTTGCGATACCACCAAGCATGAGCGTAAACGTATCTGACACCGAGCTCATTGTATCCATTAAATCCTCTTGATTGGACACGGAATAGTTATCACTCTGACCTGGGAATAATGTCGTCATTGTACCTTGTACTTGATACATCGCACGCTCTACAATATTCTCGTTCTCTGCTTTTAAATACACTGTTCCGATGGTCGTGCTACTCGTAGCACGCTTTGCAGTTGTGATTGGTGCAATGATTACATCATCACCACTTGATCCCATAGAGGTACCTACTGATTTCAACACGCCGATTACCCGATAGGAAACACCGCCAATAAGAACGTTTTGATCCACCGCTTTTTGATTTTCAAAAAGCGTGTCAGCTGTATCAGACCCTAAGACAACCACCTTAGAGCGTAACTCTGTTTCCATATCCGTTAAAAAACGGCCTTGGCTAAGCTCTAAATCCCTCACTGAAATATAGGAGGACGTCGTACCGGTCATTGAAACCTGTGTAGAAGTTTCACCGTTTTTAGCATAAACACGGCCTGAGACCACAGGTGCAACTTCTGATATCCCGCTCAGGTCTTTAAACTGTTCAATTGTGTCATCCGTCAGCTCTACAGAATCTGTATCTGAGACACTGACCGTTAACAGGTTAGTCCCCAAGCTATTGATCTCCTCCTGAACGGACTGTGAAGATCCCTGCCCAATCGAAACAAGTACAATCACGGAGGCCACTCCAATAATAATTCCAAGCATAGTTAAAAAAGCACGGACTTTATTGGTTTTGATACTGCGTATAGCCATCTTCATTGATTCGCTCAGATTCAATCCAATCACCTCCGTTTTCAAACAACTGTCCATCATGTATCCGAACGACCCGTGTTGCCTCTTTTGCAACTTCCAAGTCATGGGTAATCAAAATGATTGTTTGTCCCTTTTCATTAAGATTCTTCAGCATTTGCAGTACTTCCTTACTTGTTTTACTATCAAGAGCTCCCGTAGGCTCATCTGCCAATAAAACAGGAGGGTTACCT